>DATFUE010000179.1:0-4313 GCA_035261165.1 Myxococcota bacterium | reverse complement strand
ACCGCGGTGCGCGAGGCCGGCGTCTGGTCGCTGATGTCCGCCTACAACCGCGTGAACGGCACTCACGCCAGCGAGCACCCGTGGCTGCTCGGCGAGCTGCTGAAGGGCGAGTGGGGCTTCGACGGGCTGGTGGTCTCCGACTGGCTCGGCACTCACGCCACGGAGGCGACCGCGAACGCGGGTCTCGACCTAGAGATGCCGGGCCCTGCGCGCCACCTGGGCGCGAAGCTCGCTGCCGCGGTGCGCGCGGGCCGGGTCGCGGAGTCCGTGCTCGACGAGTCGGTGCGCCGGCTGCTGCGCCTGGCCGAGCGCACGCGCGCCTTCGAAGGGGCACCGCCCGAGCAAGAGCGCGCCGTCGATCGACCGGAGCATCGAGCGCTCGCGCGCCGCGCCGCTGGCGAGGCGATCGTGCTCTTGCGGAACGAAGTGGTCGAGCCCGCGGCCGCCCGCGGCATCGACCCGCAAGCGGCGCAGCCGCGCGAAGCGACGCGCAGCGGAGCGAAGTCGACCGGAGTCGAGTCACTTCCGCTCGCCGCCGATCGGCTGCGCAGCCTCGCGGTGATCGGTCCGAACGCGGGCGTCGCGGTGATTCAGGGCGGTGGCAGCGCGCGGGTGCGGCCACACTACGCGGTGTCACCACTCGAGGCGATCCGCAAGCGGGTGGGCGATGGCGTCGAGGTGCACTTCGAGCCCGGCTGCACCAATCACAAAACGCTGCCCGCGCTCGGTCCCGGGCTGCTCGAGGGCAAGCTGCGCGTCGAGTACTGGAACGGGCACGAGCCGAGCGGCGCGCCGCTGCTCTCGGGCGAGTCGCGCGAGGCCAGCTTCACCTGGTTCGGCAAGTTCGCGCAGGAGATCGATCCGCGCGCGTTCTCGGTGCGAGTCAGCGGCGCGCTCGCCCCGCGCGAGTCCGGAGACCACGAGTTTGCGCTGGTCTCGGCCGGCAAGAGCCGGCTCTTCGTCGGCGGCGAGCTCGTGGTCGACAACTGGACCGAGCAGGCGCCCGGCGACGCGTTCTTCAACCTCGGCTCGGCCGAGAAGCGCGGCACGCGCCGCCTGGAGGCCGGGCGCAAGGTCGACGTCGCGGTCGAGTTCGCGAACGTCGATCGCCCGATGCTCGGCGGCTTGAAGGTCGGCTGTCTCGCCGCCGCACCTGCTGATCTGTTCGAGCGCGCCGTCTCGCGCGCGGCGGCCAGTGACGCGGCGATCGTCGTCGTGGGGCTCAACGACGAGTGGGAGAGCGAGGGACACGATCGCGTGTCGCTGGCGCTGCCCGGCCGCCAGGCGGAGCTGATCGAGCGGGTCGCCGCCGCGAACCCGCGCACCATCGTCGTCGTGAACGCGGGCGCGCCCGTCGAGCTCGATTGGCTCGAGCGCGTGCCCGCTGCGCTGCAGCTCTGGTACGCGGGCCAGGAGGCCGGCAACGCGCTCGCGGACGTGCTCTTCGGCGACGTGAATCCCTCGGGTCGCCTGCCGCACACCGTCCCGCGCCGCCTCGAGGACACACCCGCGTTCCTCGACTGGCCCGGCGAGAACGGGCGCTCGCGCTACGGCGAGGGCCTCTTCATGGGCTACCGCTGGTACGACGCGCGCGAGATCGAGCCGCGGCTGCCCTTCGGTCACGGGCTCTCGTACACGCGCTTCGACTTCGCGAATCTGCGTGTCTCGAGCTCGCTGCTGTCTCAGGGTGAGTCACTCGAGCTGTCGATCGACGTGACGAATCGCGGAGCGGTCGCGGGCCAGGAAGTCGTGCAGGTCTACGTGCGCGACGTTGCCGCCCGCGTCGCGCGCCCGGAGCGGGAGCTGCGCGCCTTCGCCAAGCCGTCGCTGGCGCCCGGAGAGACGCGCACGGTGCAGCTCACGCTCGGCCCGCGCGCGTTCGCGTTCTGGGACGCCGTGAGTCGAGACTGGGTCGCGGAGCCAGGCGAGTTCGAGCTCTTCGTCGGCGCTTCCTCGCGCGATGTCCGCGCGCGCGCCTCGGTCGTGCTCGAGCCGGCCTGACTCCGCGACTCCCTCCCTCTATCCGTTGCAGCCAGCCGAAAGCGCCGGCGCGAGATTGGCGATCGCGCGCCGCAGGACGGTCACGTCCAGGATGGTGCAGGTGCCCGCGCCGCTGCCGGCGGGGCCCACCACGTTGCACTTGCCGGGCGCCGCGGGGGTCGACACCGAGGCGAGCAGCGCGCGCTCCGCCGCGACGTCCGCGCCGGCAGCGACGCCATCGGCCGTCACGTCGCCGCACTGCTCCGCGTCGCGGATCCCGTCGGGCTGAGACGAGTCACCGACGCCGCCGCGGTCGATGCCCATGCGCGGACCTGAGCCCGGCGGCGCGCAGGTGTATGTGAGCTCCTGGCCTGGAACGCTCGCGAGCGCCCGCAGGCCCGAGTCGCTCAACACCGGGTCGGTGCTCTTGTCGGGCGTGAACGTGTCGGCCGCCGAGAGCCACCAGCCGCGGGTCACGCCGCCGATCTGGCCCTTCACGACCAGATCGCACTCGTTGTTCGGCGAGCGGTCGACGTCCACGTACGGGGTGAGCGCGCGCGCGAGCAAGAGCCCCAGCCGTCCGGTCACCGCCGGGTCACTGCCGTTCGCCGAGGTCAAGGTGACTTGCTGGCCGACGACCGGCGCGAGATCCGACGGGAACGCCATGACGAAGTTCGCGACGTTGAGGCGCATCACGGAGCCCGCGTTGCCTTGGGGCGTGCTGGCGTCGTTCGGGTCGCTCGGGAACTGGAACACCGAGCCGTTCAGAAAGGTCACGACGTCGTCGATCGAGCCGTCATTCAGGTAGCCGAAGCCGCGCACCTGCTCGGTCGTCGGGCTGCCGTGCGTCGGGAGGTTGCCCACGGTCACCAGCCCGTACATGCCGACCTTCTGATAGGCGTTGCGCAGGTGCGGCACCTTGAAGTGCTGCGTCAGTCCTTCGAAGGTCGAGAGACCGCCCGTGCCGAACGCGCCGATCGACGGGTCGAGCGTGTGACAGCCGTTGCACGTCTTGACCGTG
Organism: Myxococcota bacterium; assembly: GCA_035261165.1. GTDB lineage: Bacteria > Myxococcota_A > UBA9160 > SZUA-336 > SZUA-336 > VGRW01. The sequence goes on along the minus strand of DATFUE010000179.1, from coordinate 1,312 downwards.
TCCGAGGTCGTGTTGGTGTAGAACGCCGCGCCCGTCGCCTGCGAGTTGGTCAACGTCTGGTCGAGGTTGCGGATCGGGTTCGGCGGCAGCTGTACCTTGAGGATGAAGTTCGCGAACGACTGCATGTCGGCGTTCGAGAGCTGACTCGCGCGGCCGAGGAGGCCGACGAACGCGACGTTGAACTTCAGGAACCCCTGGTTCTCGTCGAGCGCGTTCGGGTCGCCGTCCCAGCTCGAACCGCGATTGCTGAAGCCGCCGCCGGAGCGATCGCCGCGCCAGTGCATCGGCCCGGCGTGCTCCATGCCGCGCAGGGTCTGCGTCGTCATCGGCCCCTTCAGCGGGTGGAAGTCGACGTTGCCCGGATTGCCAGGACTCACGACGGGGCCCACGATCGCGGGGCCGGTGCTGCCCGAGCCGATCTTCACGAACGGATTGTTGTTGAGCAGCACCGCGCCGTCCGGTGAAGGCGCGCCCAAATCCCAGGCGAGTGAGTCGAAGTCCGCGAACACGTGACACACCGCGCACGACGCCTCGCCGTTCGACGACGTGAGATGCGTGTCGTAGAAGAAGCGCCGTCCCTGCGTGATCGCGGCGATCTCGGGGCTGTGCACCGTCAGGTGGGCGACCTCCGTCTTGGCGGTCGGATCGACGACGGAGATGCCGTCGTCGAAGCGCGTGTACACGTAGAGCCGGTTGCGCGCCTCGTCGAGCACGACGCCGCCCGGACCGCCGGAAGACAGCGGGATGTGATTCGCCGCGTTCGGCGTGAACGCGCCCGGGTCGCTCGGCGGCAGCGCGAGCGCCGCGGTGTCGACGATGCCGATCTCCTGCGAGCCGAACGCCGCGACGTAGAGCGTGCTGCCGTCGCCCGTGATCGCCATGTCGGTCGGAATGCCGAGACTCGCCTGATTCACGCTGGCCGGCGCGACCGCGGGGGCGTAGTCGATGTGCTTGTTCAGGTGGCGCGGCGAGACCGTCGAGCTGCCGGACAGGATCGAGATGCGCGCCTTGTGCAGCTCTCCGCGCAGGTTCGGCGTTCCGAAGCCCTCGAAGCGATCCATGTTGTTCGCGTCGGTGTTCGACACGTAGACCACGCCCGAGACCGGATTCACGACCATGTTGAACAGGATCGTGCCGACGTGATCGAAGACCGAGGTCTGCGCCGGTGGCGTCGCGTTCGCGTCGATCGCGAACACGTCGTGATCCGGCAGCAGGAACTGCACGATGTTGGTGCGCGCAGTGCCCGTCACGTCGAGCCACGTCGTGCCCGACTGGTACTTCAGCATCACGCCGACCTGCGGCGTGTCGAGCG
>DATFUE010000178.1:0-2349 GCA_035261165.1 Myxococcota bacterium | reverse complement strand
TCGAGCGCGATCGAGGAAGCACGGATGTATCTCGAGCGGATGAGTCGGGGTTGGGATCAGGCATTGGCGGCGTTCAAGCGCTTCGCAGAAGCGGCGGAGGACCCGTGACGATCTCGAAATCGATCTTCGTGAAGCGGCCGGTCGCGGCGGCGTTCCGGCACTTCACCGCGGACATCGGCCGCTGGTGGCCGCTCAAGGAAGGCATGTCCTTCGGCGGCGAGCGCGCGCACGAGATCTTCCTCGAGGACCGCGTCGGCGGCCGCTTCTTCGAGCGCTACACGGACGGCGAAGAGTTCGAGGTCGGGCGAGTCAGCGCCTTCGAGCCTCCGGCGCGCGTCGTCTTCTCGTGGCGCCAGCCGAGCTGGAACGCGGACACGGAAGTCGAAGTGCGCTTCGCCGCCGAGGGCGACGGCACGCGAGTCACCCTCGAGCACCGCGGCTGGCAGCGGCTGAGCGACGCGGCGCGCAAGGCCTCGGACAGCTACGGCCAAGGTTGGGATTTCGCACTTTCACGCTACGCGGCCTAGCCGCGGGCAACAGGAGAGAAAGACATGATGAAGCTACACGTATTCCCGCCGTCTCCGCGCGCGCTCAAGGTGCGCGCGCTCGTGCGACACTTGAATCTCGAGGTCGAGGAGTGTCTCGTCGATCTGTTCAAGGGCGAGCAGAGAGCGCCGGCGTACGCGGCGCTCAATCCGAACATGCGCATGCCGGTGCTCGAGGACGGCGACTACGTGCTCTGGGAGTCGAACGCGATCCTGCAGTATCTCGCCGCGAAGCGGCCCGAGAGCGGGCTCTGGCCGAGCGACCTCCGCGCCCAGGCGAATGTCTCGCGCTGGCTGAACTGGGAGTCGGCGCACTGGGCGCCGGCCGGCACGCCGTTCGCCTTCGAGCGCGTGGTGAAGAAGCTCGCGGGGCTCGGCGCTCCGGACCCCGCGGAGATCGCGCGCGGCGAGCAGCCCTTCCACGCGGCCGCGCAGGCGCTGGACACGAGCTTGCGCGGCAAGAAATGGCTGGTCGGCGACCGGCTCACGATCGCGGACTTCGGCGTCGCGACGGGCATGGCGCTGGCGGACGCGGCGCAGCTCCCGCTCGAGAAGTACGACGAGATCGTGCGCTGGTACGACGGCTTCCGCGTGCTCCCGGCGTGGCAGAAGTCGCTGGTCCTGCCGCAGAGCTGAGCTTCGCGGGCCTCGGCGAGCGCCTCTCGTTCGTAATATCCTGCGGGACATAGCGACCTCGTTCCCGCTCACGAGCCTCGAATGGGAGGCGCTGCGCCTGAGCCTCGCGGTAGCGCTGCGCAGCGTCGCGTTCAGTCTGCCGCTCGCGATCGGGGTCGCTTGGCTGCTCACGCGCAGGCGTTTCCCCGGCCGCACACTGTTCGACGCCGTCGTGCACCTGCCGCTGGTGCTGCCGCCGGTCGTGGTCGGCTACGTCCTGCTGGTGCTGTTCGGCACGCGCGGGCCGCTCGGCGGCTGGCTCCAGCGGAGCTTCGGGATCGAGCTCGTGTTCACGCGCGCAGGCGCCGCGCTCGCCACCGCGGTGATGTCGTTCCCGCTGATGGTGCGCGCGATCCGCATCTCGCTCGAGCACGTCGACCGCGGGCTCGAGGACGCCGCGCGCACGCTCGGCGCGGGGCCGTTCGACCGCTTCCTCACGATCACCCTGCCGCTCATCCTGCCGGGAATTCTCGCGGGTGCAGTCACTGCGTTCTCCGCGGGGCTCGGCGAGTTCGGCGCGGTGATCACGTTCGTGTCGAACATCCCGGGCGAGACGCGCACCCTGCCCCTCGCGCTGTACACCGCGCTGCAGATGCCAGACGGCGACGCGATCGCCGCGCGGCTCGCGGCGATCTCGTTCTCGCTCGGTGTGCTGGGGCTGCTCGTTGCGGAAGGCGTCGCGCGCCTCGCGCGCCGCAGGCTGGGTGGCTAGTTGCTCGCGGTCCGCGTGAAGCTGCGCCGCGGCGAGTTCGCGCTCGACGTCGGATTCGAGGCCCCGACCCCGGGAGTGATCGCGCTCTTCGGCCGCTCGGGCTGCGGGAAGACCACCGTCGTGCACGCGATCGCGGGGCTGCTCACCCCCGAGGCGGGCCGCATCGCCCTGGACGGCGAAGTGTTCTTCTCGCCGGAGACGAACGTGCGCGCCGAACGCCGGCGCATCGGCTGCGTCTTCCAGGACGCGCGCCTCTTCCCACACCGAAGTGTGTTGGGCAACCTGCGCTACGGGCTGCGGCGCGCGGAGAGCGGAGCGCGGCGCATCGAGCTGGACGAGGTGGTCGACCTGCTCGGGCTGCGCGCCCTGCTCCGCCGCCGCCCGCAGCAGCTCTCCGGCGGCGAGCGGCACCGGGTC
>DATFUE010000177.1:0-10391 GCA_035261165.1 Myxococcota bacterium | reverse complement strand
GAACGTCGAGTAGATCGCGCACACCGGCCGCAGGCCCTCGGCCGCCAGCCCGGCTGCAAAAGTCACGGCGTGCTGCTCGGCAATGCCGACGTCGTAGGTCCGATCGGGGAAGCGCTTCGCGAACTTGTCGATGCCGGTGCCGTCGGGCATCGCAGCGGTGATCGCCACGACCCGCGGATCGCGCTCGGCGACGCGGATCAGCGCGTCCGCGAACGCACTCGTCCAGCTCGGCGCGCCGCCACTTCCCGACGCCTTCGCAGTACCCGCCTCACCCGCGGAGCGGGGGGCACCCTCACCCGCGGAGCGGGGACGACCGGTACTGCACTCGAACGGCTGCGTCGCGTGCCATTTGTAAGGATCCGCAGCGGCCGGCGCGAAGCCGTGGCCCTTCTGCGTGCGCACGTGCAGCACCGTCGGACCCGGTGACGCGAGCAGCGCCTCGACGCCGGGCAGGAGCTGGTCGAGATCGTGTCCGTCGATCGGCCCGATGTAGGTGAGTCCGAGCGCCTCGAAGTAGCCGCGCGCGCGCTTCGTGCGCGACAGCCCGCCGACGTTCGGCGCGATCGACATGCCGTTGTCGTTGAACACGACGCGCAGGTCGCAGCCCAGCTCGCCCGCGTGGTTCAGCGCTTCGAACGACATCCCGGAGGTCGCGGCGCCGTCGCCGATGATCGCGACGACTCGCGCGCCGCTGTCGCTGCGCCGCGCCGCCTCGACCATGCCGAGAGCCGCCGAGACCGACGTCCCGGCGTGGCCCGCGCCGAACGCGTCGTACGGGCTCTCCTCGCGGCGCAAGAAGCCACTCGGCCCGTCGGCCTTCTTGACCTTCATCAGGCCCGCCAACCGGCCCGTCAGCGCCTTGTGCCCGTAGGCCTGGTGACCGACGTCCCAGACCAGCCGATCGTGCGGCGTGTCCAACAGGTAGTGCAGCGCGACGGTCAGCTCGACGGTGCCAAGGCTGCCGGCGAAGTGCCCGCCGACCTCGGAGCCGATCCGGATCAGCTCTGCGCGGAGCTGGTCTGCGACGATGCGCAGCTCCGGTCTGGCGAGCCGACGCAGAACCATGGGCGACGAAATGCGCGCGAGCAAATTCATTCGAACTGTGCCGGGCGGCAGAGACGCGCCCGTTCACCTCCCCGTGATCGTGGACCCAGGTTCCCACTCGATCGCCATGGGAGCAATGACGACTGCCGACCGAAATGTGCAGATCGGTCAGCGAAATTCTCCGAGGCGATTTGGGGGGATCCGCCTACTCCTGGTCCAAAGTCTGCTTCCACTCCAGGCGAAAGCCGTGCTGCTATCCGCCAAGCGCGGCGGATATGATCACCCCACTGGCATCAAGGAGAGCCCCCAAGATGAATTCCCGGCGTGCGCTTCTGGCCGCGGCCCTGATCGCGACCCTCCCGGCCTTCGGCTGCACAGCGATCTCGGCGATCGTCGAGATTCCATCTGACATCTCGGCCGGTTCCTCTCGCTCGATCGCTGGCTCGTTCGACGCGATCTCGACCTCGTCGAGCAGCGGTGGCGATGCGTCCACCCCGAACAAGACCAGCTATCAGCGCGATCTACGGCAGTACGCGGCGCTGTTCGTGAAGGGCTCGGGGACGAGCGAAGAGTTCCTGCGCGGGGTGGCTCGCATCGCGGAGGACCACGGCATCACGCACTGGGAATCCGACGCCATGACGCCGCGCGCCATCGGCCAGGGGCTGCGCGACGCGAAGCTCAGCGAAGCGGACATGGACGCATTCGTCGACAGCGTCGGTCGCGACAAGCCGGCGGCCCAGCTCGCGCTAGAGGGCTACCGGCAGCCCGGCGGCTGATGCGCCGGCTCGCGCCCGCGGCGCTGCTCGCCGCCGTGCTCGGCGCCGCGGGAGCACGCGCGGAGGGGCTCGGGTTCGTCTACGTGTCGTCGAACGTCGGCACGGCGAGCGGCGGCCATGCCGCGCTCGTCGCCGACGGCACCGTCTATCACTTGCAGAGCGCGGACGAGGGGCTGCTGCTGCTGGTCCGCGAGGCCTGGTCGGCCTTCCAGCTCGTGTATGCCGAGCTGGAGAACCGGCCGCTCCAGGTGGCAGTGCTCGACGTCGCGCCCGAGGTGACCGAACGCGTGCAGGGCTCGTTCGCGCGCCTGTACGTGGAGCAGGAGCTCGAGCTCGCGCGGCGCGAGTCACTGCGCCAGGACGTCGCCTGGCTCGAGGCATATGCGCAAGCGCGGCCGACGCCGGAGCTGCGCGGGGCGGGCCTGGTCTCGCCGGAAGCGGCGGGGGATCCCGACGCGGTCTGGCTGCGCGCAGTACTGCACGCGCGCGCCGGCCACGACTCACTCTCCCGAGTGACTGCCGAGTCCGAGCGCAAGCTCGCCGAGCTGGCGCACGCGGCCGATCCGACCCGGCTCGAGGAGCTCCGCGAGGCGCTCTCGCTGCGCGAGGCGGCGCGCTCGCTCGACGGCGCGTTCGGCCTCGATCCGCGCGCCGTCGCGGTGCTGCCGCCCGAGGCGGACGAGCCACTCACGCCGCCCGAGCGCGCGGGCCTCGAGGCGCTCTCGACGCGGCTCGAACACGCGATCGCCGAGCTCGTGCTCTCCGCGCGGCCCGACCGCGGCTACGCGCTCCTGCTCGCGCAGGGCCGCTATCTCGCGGCGCGGCGCAGTCTCGCTGCGAATCACCTGCTGCTGCTCGACGCGTTCGCCGCCCCGGGGCGCGTGGAAGCCGCCGCCGACGACGTCGCGGACTCGGTGCGCGCGAAGCGGCGCGAGCAAGCCGCCGCGCTCCTGCGGAAGGGGCGCGAGCAGGTGCTCGCCCCCGCGCTCGTCGACGAGGCGAGCTTCAACTTGCTGGAAGAGGTCGCGAGCATCGCGGCGCGCGATGGCCGCGCGGACGCGGCGGGCGCTCTCTCGGAGCTCGGGCTGCGCAAGCTGCCGGCGCGGGGTCGCAGCCTCGAGTCGGCGCCGCTCGTGAGTGAGCTCGCGCCCGCGCTGGCGGCGGCACGAGCGCGCCTGCGCGAGCAAGACGCGCGGCTGCAGGCGCGCTGGTCCTACGACCTCGTGACTCACAACTGCATCACCGAGCTCGCGCGCACCACCGACGGCGCGTTCGGCGCGCCCGAAGAGATCGAGCGCGCGCTGGGCGCGGCCGCCGACCCGAGCGACGAGCGCTTCGGCTTCATTCCGTTCATGTTCTTCGACCGCGTGCGCGCGCGCATGCGCGTCTCGCGGGTCGTGGAGCTTCCGTCGCACCGCGAGACAGAGCTCGCCAGCCTGTTGCGCCAGTCGCCGGGGGCGGTCACTCGTCTGCGCGAGTCGACGGCGTACACCTCATCGGTCTATCAGCCGCTCCTGCGCGACAGCGCGTTCCTGCTCTTCACGGACGACGTCTTCTGGCGCCGCCCCGCGTACGGGGCGGTGAACCTGTTCTTCGGCCTCGGCTACACGGCGTACGGGCTGGCCGCGGCGCCGTTCGACCGCGGGGCGCGGGCCCGGGCGGGGCTCGAGGGCATGATGTGGAGCCTGCCCGAGCTCGCGTTCGTGAACGTGCGCAAGGGCTCGTTCGATTGGGTCGACTAGCGCGCGGAGCGCAGCAACAGCTCGACCGCGTCGCCGCCGGGAGTCACTCGCACGGGTTCGGGGGTGGCGAACAGCGTGCGCTCGCGGTCGCCGATGCGCGCGCGCAGCTCGTACTCCGCGCCCGCTGCAGCGCCCGCGGTCAGCGACAGGTCGAAGCCGATCGGCAGCTGGCCGCGCGCCAGGAACGCCTGCAGGGCGACCGGGCCGACACCGATCCGTGTCAGCTCGACGACGACCCGCGCGTCCGGCTCGAGCGCCACGCGCTCTCGGTACGTGAGCACCCCGCGCACGTGCGTCGCCTGCGCGCGCCGATATGCGCCGGCGAGTGGCTCGCCCTCGCCGGCCAGCTCGAGCCGATCGCCCTCGAGCGCGGCGATGCGCAGGTGCGCGACGCTCGACTCCAAGTGGCGCTCGCCGTTCGTCGAGAGCACGAGCTCTCCGTGAGTCGCGTTCCAGGCGAGTCCGCTCTGCGCAGGCAGCCCGAGCAGCCCGAGCGTGCCGTCGGCGCGCAGCTCGAAGCCCTGCGCGAGCTCGGGCTCGCGCAGCCACGCGCCGCCGAGCTCCGCGCGCGGCTCCAGGGTCGGCCGCCGGCAGCTCGCGAGCGCGCACAGCGCCAGCAGCAGACAGCGCGAGGCGCGCGCGCTCAGCCCTGCTGCGCCTTGACGAACGCCGGCCGCGCCGCGCAAGCGGACAGCCACTGCTGCGCATCCAGGGTCTTGGAGAGATCGACGTGCGCGAACAGCGCCCAGGAGAGCACCGAGGCGACGTTCAGGTCCGCGATCGTGAACGTGTCGCCGAGCAGATACTTCTTGCCCGCGAGCGCGGCGTCGAGCACGCGCAGCGCGGGACCGAGCTTCTCCTCGGCGAGGCGCGCGGCGGTCTCGTCGCGCTGATTCGGCGGCAGGAAGATCCGGTTCATGAGCACGACGAGCAGCGACGGCTCGATCTCGGTCATGCCCCAGAAGCTCCACTGAATCGCGAGCGCCTCGTCCTCGAGCGTGCCGGGATACAGCCCGGCCTTGTCGTACTTCTTGGCGAGATACAGGTTGATCGCCATCGACTCGAAGAGCACGACGTCATCGTCGACCAGTGTGGGCACGCGCCCGTTCGGATTGATCGCCTTGTACTCGGGCTTCTTGGCGTCGGTCGCGAAATGAATCGGCATGTGTTCGTAGGGGACGCCGAGCTCCTCGAGAGCCCACAGCGAGCGCATCGCGCGCGATTGGCGAATTCCATACAGCTTGATCATCGAGCTCCTCTGCGCTTGCCGCGAGCATACTCGCTCGCGGCCGCAAGCGTCGTCCCGGCATAGACTTGGGCCGTTGGACGGACTTGCACTCACTGGAATGGCGCTGGCGCTCGCGGCCAGCGCGGCCGCTGCGCTTGCAGAGCGGTCCGGGCGCGTGCACGCCGCCTTGGGCTGCCTGGTCTTCGCTGCCCTCTGCCTGCGCATTCCGCCCGCAGCCCACTACGGGCTCGCGCCGTGGGACGAACGCTATCACGCGCTGGTCGCGCGGAATGCGCTCGCGGATCCGTTCGTGCCAAAGCTGGTTGCCGAGCCGCTCGCGGAGCCGGCGCCGGACGATTGGCGCCACGCGCACGTGTGGCTGCACAAGCCGCCGCTCATGACCTGGCTGATCGCCGTGTCGTACGCGCTGTTCGGCGTGAACGAGCTCGCGCTGCGCGTGCCGAGCGCGCTCATGTCGAGCGCGCTCGTGTTCCTGGTGTTCGCGATCGCGCGCCGCTTCGCCTCCGAGCGCGCGGCGCTGCTCGCGGCCGCGCTCGCCGCGTGGCACGCGCGCGGCTTGCTGCTGGTCGCGGGCTTGCGCGCGACGGATCACATCGACGTCGGCATGGCGTTCGCGGTGGCGCTCGGCGCGCTCGCCGCGCTGCGCGCCGCCGAGTCACTGGGACAGGAGCGCTTCTGGCCGAGGGTCGCCCTCACGGGCGTCGCGACCGCGGGCGCGTACTACATCAAGGAGACACCGGCGCTCGTCGTACCGGCCTTCTTGTTCTTCCTGCTCGCGGCGCGTGCTGCGAGCTGGCGCGTGCGCGTCGCGGCGACCGGGCTCGCGCTCGGCGTCGCGCTCGCGCTCGTGCTTCCGTGGCAGCTCTACACGGCGTACGAGTTTCCAGAGCTGGCCGCGTTCGCGCGCGCGCGCGGCAGCCGGTACTTCCTGAACGTCGTCGATTCGCAGGGCGGGCCCTGGTACTACCACCTCGCGAACCTGCCTCTCGACTTCGGCTGGCTCGCGCCCGTCGCGCTCGCCTGGCTCGCGCTCGAGTCACTCCGCAAGCGTCCCGACCTGCGGCCGCTCGCCGCGTGGGTCGCGCTGGTCTACGCCGTGTTCTCACTGGCGGCGACGAAGATGCAGTCGTACGTGCTCGTCGCGGAGCCGGCGGTGTTTGCCGCGCTCGGCTGGTTCGCATGCGACTCGCTGCCGCGCCGCCTGCAGCGGGTGGGGTTGCTCGCGCTGGCCGCGAACGCGGGCCTCGCGGTGTGGTCGGTCGAAGCGCCGCTCGAAGCCAAGGCGCGCGATCCCCTGTGGGTGCGCGAGCTGCGCCGGCTCGGCGACGAAGTCGAGCGACTGCCCGCGGGCAAGCGCATGGTGTTCGGCGTGACCTCGCCGGTCGAGTGCATGTTCTACGCGCGCGCGACCTGCGCCGCCGGCCAGCCCAGCGAGGACGACGTGGCGCGGGCGCGCGCGGCGGGCTTCGCCGTCGCCGTCTACGGTCCCTCGCACGCCGCCGGAGTGACTTCCATCTCGATCGACCCGCGCACGGAGCCGGCGAGGCGGCTGGCCGTCGCGCTGCGCCGCGTGGGCGCGCAGGAGGCGCTGGTGTTCAACGCGCGCGAGCCTGCCGATCTGCGCGCCTACCTGTTGCGGAGCCTGCGACACGCGAGCGTGTCGGGCGAGCTGCCCGCGCCCTCGCGGCGCTTGCAGCGCAAGCAGGACCGCGGCGCGACGGTCGTGGTCCTGCTGCAGCCCGGGACGCCCACTCCCGAAGCCCTGCGTGCCGCCTTCCCGGAGGCGCTGTTTCTCGAGGACGCGAGCTACGCTCGCGAGTTAGACTCGAGCGCGCGATGAAGCACGCCGGTCCCGGGGCGCTCGACGGCATCGAAGGCCTGCTGGCGAAGCTGCGCAAGTACGCCGTCCTCACCGAGCGCAAGCGCGGCACGTTCTACCGCAAGAGCTCCGCGTTCCTGCACTTTCACGAGGATCCGCAGGGGATGTTCGCCGACCTGAAGCTCGGCGGTGACTTCCAGCGCTTCCGCGTGTCGACCCGCGCCGAGCGGGTCGCGTTCCTGCGCGAGGTCGCTACGGAGCTAGCGCCGCCAGCTGTGCCGAGTCGAGATATTCGTCGAGGCGGGTGATTCGTCCCCCCGAGACGGTGCAGACGATGCAAGCCGGGAGCGCGAGCGGCTTGCCGTTCGGCGCCGTTCCGAGCAGCACGTGCTGTTGCACGAAGCCGGTCGGCGTCGCCTGCCGGCGCACGTCCTCGTAGCGCAGCCCCGAGATGTTCTGCACCACCCAGGCGAGCACGCGCAGGTTCGCGGTCGGGTCTTGCGTGACTCCATCGTGGTTGTGCCAGATCTCGGCGTTCGGCGCGTAGAGCGCGCGCACGGCTTCGAGGTCGCCGCGCGGGATCGCGGCGAAGAGCTTCTCGGCCACTTCGAGAGATTCGCTGGCTCCCATGGCGGCAGTCTACCCCGGTGCGGGCCGTACCCGGCGCAGTCGTTGTGGCATGCTTCGCGAGGAGGTTCTTCTTTGCTGGACGAGATCCGTTACGAGGCCCCGAGCTCGCTCGCGCGCGCCATCGAGCTGCTCGGCGAGGAGGGCGCGCGCGTCCTCGCGGGCGGCACCGATTTGCTGGTGCAGATGCGCACGGGCCGCGCGACGCCGCGCCTGTTCGTCGACGTGAAGCACATCCCCGAGACTTCCCGGCTCGACCTGGGGAAGAGTGAGCTCTGGCTCGGTGCCGCGGTGCCCGCGGCCGCGATCGTCGAGCACGCCGAGATCGCGCGCCTGTGGCCGGGGCTGGTCGAGGCGATCGACTTGATCGGCTCCACGCAGATCCAGGGCCGCGCGTCGGTCGGCGGGAACCTGTGCAATGCATCGCCCGCGGCCGACACGACCCCGGCGCTGTGCGCGGTGTCGGCGCGCTGCGTGATCGCGGGCCCGCGCGGCCAGCGCGAGATTGCGGCGGAGCAATTCACGACGGCCCCGGGAGCGACCGTGCTCGCGCCCGGCGAGCTCCTCGTCGGCTTCCGCATCGCGCGTCCGCCGGCACGCGCGAGTGACGCCTATCTGCGCTTCATTCCGCGCACCGAGATGGACATCGCCGTTGTCGGCGCGGGTGTCTCGGTCGCGCTCGACGCGGCCGGCCGTTGCAGCAGCGCGCGCGTCGCGATCGGCGCCGTCGCGCCCACGGTGCTCATGGTGCCGGACGCCGCCGCCGCGCTCGTGGGCTCGCGGGGCGAGGACGCGGCACTCACTCGCGCGGGCGCGGCGGCCAGCGCCGCCGCCCGGCCGATCTCGGACAAGCGCGGCACGGCCGACTACCGGCGCAAGATCGCCGGGGTGTTGGTGCGCCGCGCGGCGACCGCCGCGTTCGAGCGCGCGCGCGGCGGAGGAAGCGCATGAAGCTGCATGTCAGCACGACGGTGAACGGCGAGGCGATGGAGTTTCTGTGCGCGCCCGAGCATAGCCTGCTCGACGCGCTGCGCGACCAGCTGAACCTCACGGGCACCAAGGAAGGCTGCGCGACCGGTGACTGCGGCGCGTGCTCGGTGATCTTCGACGGCCGGCTGGTCTGCTCGTGTCTCGTGCTCGCGGCCGAGGCGTCGGGCCGGCGCATCGAGACGATCGAGGGCGTCGCGCACGGCACCGAGCTCCACCTGCTGCAGAAGAAGTTCCTCGAGCACGCCGCGCTGCAGTGCGGCATCTGCACGCCCGGCTTCATCGTGGCCGCGAAGGCGCTGCTCGAGCGCAATCCGGATCCGAGCGAGGAGGAGACCCGCTACTGGCTGGCCGGCAACCTTTGCCGTTGCACGGGCTACGACAAGATCATCCGCGCGGTGCTCGACACCGCGGCGGAGCTGAGAGGAGAGACCCGATGAGCGAGCGGAAGTTCCGGCAGGTCGGCACGCGCCCCATCCGCCACGACGGCCTCGACAAGGTGACTGGTCGCGCGCAGTTCGGCGCGGACTTCTCGGCTCCGGGCATGCTCTGGGGCAAGGTGCTGCGCAGCCCGCACGCGCACGCGCGCATCCGCTCGATCGACGTCTCCGCGGCGCTCGCCCTGGACGGCGTTAAGGCCGTGATCACCGGCCGCGACTTTCCCGACGTCGCGTCCGAGTCACAGGCGGGCGGCGAGGGCGCGATGGACATGCGCGACCTCGCGCGGAACGTCATGGCCCGCGACAAGGCGCTGTACCACGGCCACCCGATCGCCGCGGTCGCGGCGACGAGCAGCCGCATCGCGGAGGAGGCGTGCGCCAGGATGGCCGTGACCTGGGAAGTGCTCGAGCCCGTGCTGTCCCTCGACCAGGCGCTCACCCCAGGCGCGCCGATCCTGCACGAGGACGCGCGCGCGACCGGCGACGAGCCGCTGCCCAAGGGGCCGACGAACCTCGCGTCGCGGCGCGAGATGGGCCGCGGCGACGTGGCCGCAGGCTTCGCGGAAGCCGACGTCGTCGTCGAGCGCGAGTTCCGGACGCCGATGGTTCACCAGGGCTACATCGAGCCGCACGCGGTGCTCGCGCGCACCGGCGAGGACGGGCGCTCCACCGTCTGGTGTTGCACGCAAGGGCAGTTCATGGTGCGCGCGTACTCGGCCAAGGTGCTCGGCCTCGGCACGGACATGATCAAGGTCGTGCCGACGGAGATCGGCGGCGGCTTCGGCGGCAAGACCACCGTGTATCTCGAGCCGCTGGCGATCCTGCTCTCGCGCAAGTCCGGCCGGCCGGTGAAGATGGTGATGACGCGCGAGGAAGTGTTTCGCGCGACCGGTCCGACATCGGGCACACACGTGCGCGTCAAGATGGGCGCGAAGCGCGACGGCACGCTGACCGCGGCCGAGGCCGTGCTCGTCTACGAAGCGGGCGCGTTCAAGGGCTCGCCCGTGGGCGCGGGCATGATGACGGTGTTCGCGCCGTACAAGCTCGCGAACGTCCGGATCGAAGGCTGGGACGTGGTCGTGAACAAGCCGAAGGTTGCCGCCTACCGCGCGCCCGGCGCGCCGATGGCCGCGCTGGCGACCGAGACGGTGATGGACGAGCTCGCCGCGAAGCTCGGGCTCGATCCGATCGACTTCCGACTCACGAATGCCGCGCACGAGGGCGTGCAGGCGACCTATGGCCCGAAGTATCGCGCGATCGGCTTCGTCGAGACACTCAAAGCCGCGAAGAGTCACGCGCACTACCGCGCGCCGCTCGGCCCGAACCAGGGGCGAGGCGTCGCCTGCGGCTTCTGGTTCAACGCGGGTCTCTCGTCGTCGGCGAACGTGTCGATCAACGAGGACGGCTCGGCGACCGTGATGAGCGGCTGCCCGGACATCGGCGGCTCGCGCGCCTCGCTCGCGCTGATGGCCGCCGAGGAGCTCGGCATCTCCGTCGAGCGCGTGCGCCCGGTCGTCGTCGACACCGAGTCGATCGGTTACAACGATCTGACCGGCGGGAGCCGAGTCACTTTCGCGACGGGCATGGCGGTGATCGAGGCGGCGCGCGACGTGGTGAAGCAGCTGTGCGCGCGCGCGGCTCAGACCTGGGGGGTCGAGCTCGACTCGGTTCGCTGGGAGGACGGGCAGGCCGTCGCGGCGAACGGTG
>DATFUE010000176.1:0-4883 GCA_035261165.1 Myxococcota bacterium | reverse complement strand
GCCGAAGCGCCTGGGGTCCGAGCCCGCGAGCTCGGCGTCGGCGCGCTCCGCGATCGGATCCGGAGCGAGCTCCGCTGCGCCGGTGCGCGTCGCCCGGCGCGCGAGCTTCGCTGCGCGCAGCAGCGCGGGCAGCGCGAGCGGCACCTCGCCGTGCACGTCGGCGCCGCGCGCGATCCGCTCGGCCTGCTTGTGCAGCTCCCACGCGCGAAGCACTTCGTCGGCGTCCGCCGCCGACGCGCCGCCGAACACGTGCGGGTGCCGGCGCACGAGTTTCTCGCACAGCGCCTCGACGACCTCGCCGAACGCGAACAGCCCGGCCTCGCGCGCGAGCTGCGCGTGAAACACGACCTGCAGCAGCAGATCGCCGAGCTCGTCGCGTAGGTCGGACCAATCGCCGCGGCGGATCGCGTCGTCGACCTCGTAGGCTTCCTCGATGGTGTAGGGCGCGATCGTCTCGAAGCTCTGCTCGAGGTCCCAGGGGCAGCCGCCGTCCGGGGCGCGCAGCCGCGCCATCAGCTCGAGCAGGTGATCCAGGCGCGCGTGTGTCACGCGGCCATTCTAAGATAAGATCGCCGCGCGACCGACGCCTGCCGACAGCGGGAGGGGAGATGAGCAGCGCAGCGATGCAGTTTCCGGCGGCCCCACTCACGGTGCGCGATCAGATCCGCGTGCGCGCGGAGCACCCGGAGTCGGCCGAGAAGGTCTTCCTGCTGCACGACGAGCGGCGCTGGACCTACCGCCGCTTCCGCGACGAGGCCGCGCGCGTGGCGCACTTCGTGCTCGGCCGCACGGGCCAGGCCCCGGACGGCGCGCCGCCCCACGTCGCGATGCTGCTCGAGAACCACCTCGAGCTCGTCTCGCTCTACGGCGGCTGCGCGGTCGCCGGGGCGACACTTTTCGGTGTCAACACGGGGCTGCGCGGCGAGACCCTGGCGGGTGTACTGAATCAGTCGCGCGCGAGCCTCTTGGTCGTCGAGGAGAAGCTGCTGCCCGAGGTCGAGCGCATCCGCCGAGAGCTGAAGCACGTCCCGGCGGAGAACCTGCTGACGCTGCCGGAGTACGTCGCGGCGCTGGAGCGCGAGGCCGGCCCCGCGTCGAAGTCACTCCCCTTCCCGGACGCAAAGGTCACCCCACAGACCAACCTGATGGTGATCTACACCTCCGGGACGACCGGGCTGCCGAAGGGCATCAACAACAACCACTTCAAGCTGTGCGCCACCGGCATCGGCGTCTCGCAGAGCACGGGCCTCGGCCAGGACGACGTCGGCTACGCCTGCATGCCACTGTTCCACTCGAACTCGATGTTCGTGTGTCTCATGCCGTGCTTCTGGGTCGGCGGCTCCGTCGGCCTGCGCGAGCGCTTCAGCGGCAGCCGCTTCGTGCCCGACTGCTTCGCCTACGGGGCGACCGCGTGGAACTACGTCGGCGAGCCGGTCCACTACGTGCTCACCGCGATCGAGCGCGAGTACGGCGGCGACGAGGCCCGCATCCGCCGCGAAGTCACCGAGCATCCGCGCAACAAGCTGCGCTTCGCGGTGGGCAACGGCGCGTCGCCGGTCGACATCGACCGCTTCGTGAAGTGGCTCGGGCTCGAGGACATGTTCGAGCTCTACGGCTCGACCGAGGCGGCGATCAGCACGATGCGCCGCAAGGGCGACCCGCGCGGCAGCGTCGGCGAGATCACCGACGCGTCAGTGCGCATCCTGCGCGAGGACGGCCGCGAGTGCGTGCCCGCGCAGCTCGGCGCCGACGGGAAGATCGCCAACTACGACGCCGCGGTCGGCGAGATCTGCCGCGTCGCGACCGACACCGGACTGTTTCAGGGCTACTTCGACAACCCCGACGCGAACTCCTCGAAGTACCGAGACGGCACGTATCACTCCGGCGACCTCGGCCACGTGCTCGAGCGCGACGGCAAGCGCTTCCTGTTCTTCGACGGCCGCACCGACGACTGGATCCGCAAGGACGGCGAGAACTTCTCCGCGCTGCAGGTGGCGCGGCTGCTCTCCGAGCACCCCGAGGTGCCGCTGGCCGCCGCCTACGGCGTGCCCTGCTCGGTCTCCGACGAGCTCGTGATGGCGGCGCTGAAGCTGCGCGACGGCGCGGAGTTCGACCCGAAGGCCTTCTTCGCCTTCTGCGAGCGCCAGGTCACCGCGGGCGGGATGGACCGGAAGTGGTTCCCCGACTTCGTGCGCGTCGTGCGCGACTTCGAGTACACCGGCACGCAGAAGGTGCTGGTGCGCGAGCTGAAGCGCGTGCACTTCGATCCGCGCCGCGTGTCCGACCCGCTCTGGTTCCGCGAGCGCGGCGACGACGCGTTCAAGCCTTTCACCCCCGCCGACTGGGAGCGCGTCCGCCAGGTATTCGGCGCCGCGGAGCGCCTGCACTTGCTCGACCGTTAGGAGTCGCGAATGACCGAGCATCGAACCGCCGCCGAGATCGTCGCCGGCCTCGATCTGCGCGGCAAGCTGTGTCTGGTGACCGGAGTCTCGAGCGGGCTGGGCGCGGAGACCGCCCGCGTGCTCGCGGGCGCCGGCGCGGCGGTGGTCGGCACCGCGCGTGACGTCGCCAAGGCGCGCGCCGCGGTCGGCGACGCGGGCGTCGAGGTCGGCGAGCTGGAGCTCGACTCACTCGCGAGCGTGCGCCGCTTCGCGCGCTGGTTCGACGCGAGTCACTCGGCGCTGCACGCGCTCGTGAACAACGCCGGAGTCATGGCCTGCCCGCTCGGCCGCACGCAGGACGGCTTCGAGCGCCAGTTCGGCACCAACCACCTCGGTCACTTCCTGCTCACCGGCTTGCTCGTGCCGAAGCTCCTCGCGGGGGCGCCCGCGCGCGTGGTCTGCGTCAGCTCGAGGGGTCACCTCCTGGCGGGTGTGGATCTCGACGATCCGAACTACGAGCGCTCCCCGTACAGCCCCTGGGAGGCCTACGGCCGGGCGAAGTCCGCGAACGTGCTGTTCGCGCTCGAGCTCGACCGGCGCCTCGCCGCGCGCGGGGTGCGCGCCAACGCGCTCCACCCCGGCGGCATCCGCACCGAGCTCGGCCGCCACCTCACACCCGAATCGATTCAAGAGATGATGGCTCGCTTCGAGCTCCGCGGTGGCCCCATTCAGTTCAAGGACGTGGCGCATGGCGCCGCGACCCAGGTCTGGGCCGCCGTCTCACCCGAGCTCGATGGCATCGGCGGCCGGTATCTCGAGGACGTGCGCATCGGCGTGCCGGTGCGCGGCGAGACGGACAGCTCGGGCTATGCCGCGCACGCGCTCGATCCGGACATCGCGCGACGCCTGTGGACGCTGTCGGAGAAGCTCGTAGGCGAGCGTTTCGACTTCTAGAGACACGATCGCCGGTAGGTTGCGTCGCGGGGGGCGCGAACTCGCTCGAGGCGAAGATCAGCGGCACGATCCAGACACAGACCATTCTCTCGCCGAGCGATGGACGCTTCCACACCGAACCGTTGAACAACGCTCGGGTGTTCGAGGAGTTTCTGGTGTCGCCGGACGACTACGAGCTCCCCGCTAGATCTGTCTGAACCCGAGAACGCGAGTCAGCGTCTTCCCGATGAGCGCCTCGGACCACGTCGTCACGCGGTGCACGACGTCGAGCACGTCGCCGTGTCCGGGCCAGTGCGCCTTCACCAGGTCGGGGTGCACGTGGTTGATGATGCGCGATACCGCCGCGGCGACGACCAGGAGATCGTCGACGAAGCCGAGCGGGCCGAAGAAGATCTCGGGCAGGAGGTCGATCGGCGAGAGCGCGTACCCTACACCGAAAAGTGCCAGCGCCTTCGCGCCGGTGGGCACGCGCGGATCCCGGGCGAGCCGCACGAGCAGCACGACCATGTCGGGCAGGAACAGCAGCAGGTCGCGCACCCCCGGGCGCTCGCCGGGCTCCGGCGTCGCGATGCGAGCGCGCAGGCGATCGTAGACGCGCCTCTCCCGCGCGCGCAGATCGATCTCGAGCCGCTCCGCCACGCGCGCAGGATAGCGCTGGATCAGGGAGGCACCGGGCCGCAGGTGCCCGCAGTGCCAGCCGTGCACGGGAGCGGACACATGGGGCACTTCGGCCCGGGGAGCTTGTTGTTCAGGCTGCGGAACCTGGCGAGATCCGGGCCGCCGATCAGCACGTCGGCTTCGTCCAAGTCGAAGATCGCGCAGGGCCTGTTCTGCGCGCTGCCGCAGGTGTCGAGCGCGCGGCTCCGGTTCGCCGAGGCGCGGAACTGCGCGAGATCCGCGGCGCCGACCAGACCGGCGCCGACGAACTTCGCGTCGCAGCGATTGCCGTAGCCATCATGGTCGTCGTCGCGCTGGCCGCCGGTCAGCGTCGCCCAGGCGTTCGCAGCAAGGAAGCCCGCCGCGACGCGTGGGTTCGGGTCCCGGAGGCAGTTGTCGCAGGCGTCGCCGACGCCGTCGGCGTCGACGTCGGCCTGATCGGGGTTGGGAATCGTGGGGCAGTCGTCGGCGGGGTCGAGGACCCCGTCGTTGTCCGGGTCCAGCACGCTCTCCCCAGACCCGCAAGCGTAAGCCCCGGCGAGGATCGGACAGAGAGTGACGTCGAGCTTCGCGAGACCGTCCGTATCTGCAGTCAGGAAGGTCGCCTGGTCGCGGAACGCCAGGGCGGTCACCAGGTTGAACGCCGGCGTGGCGGCGCCGCCGCTCCAGCTCGCGCGGAAGCGCGCGCTGCTCGCGGGCACCGTCCCGGAACTGCCGACGGGAAACATCTCCGCGAGGTCGTCGAGGCCGGTGTTGAACGCGCCGTCCGTCTTCGCGCCGGTGTTTCCCATGCCCAGCCGCTGATTGCAGGCATCGACGCCGTTCGAGGCGAGCCCGTCGTCGCCCATGCAGCCGGGGATTCCATCGGCGCCGGGGCCGGCGTCGAACGTG
>DATFUE010000175.1:0-6132 GCA_035261165.1 Myxococcota bacterium | reverse complement strand
CGAGTCGCGCCGCCGAGGCGCCGAGCTCGGCGCGCGCCGCCTCGCACGCGGCGCCGAAGCCCGCGATCGCCGGGACGTTCTCGGTGCCCGCGCGCCGGCCGCGCTCCTGGCTGCCGCCGCGCAGCAGCGGAGCGAGCGCCGTGCCCGGCCGAACGTACAGCGCGCCGACCCCCTTCGGCCCGCCGAGCTTGTGCGCAGAGAAGGAGGCGTAGTCGATCGGCAGCGAGCCGAAGTCGAGCGGCGTCTTCCCGAACGCCTGCGCCGCGTCGCTGTGAAAGGGAATCGCGCGCGCCGCCGCGGCGGCCGCGAGCTCTGCGATCGGCTGGACCACGCCGGTCTCGTGGTTCGCGCTCTGCACGCTGGCGAGCGCGGTGCCCGGCTCGAGCGCGCGGGCGAAGTCCGAAGGATCGATCCGTCCGTCCGGCGCGACCGGCACGACGGTCACACGCACGGCGCGCGCGCGCAGCGCGACGACCTGCTCGAGCAGCGACGGGTGCTCGGTTGCCGAGAGCACCGCGTGCGCCCCGCTCGCGACCTGACACAGAACGGTGTTGTTCGACTCGGTCGCACCGCTCGTGAACACGAGCGTCTCGGGCGCGACCCCGGCCAGGGTTGCCACCTGCCTGCGCGCGCGAGCGAGCGCAGCGCGCGCCTCGGCACCGAAGCCGTGGGCGCTCGACGCGTTGCCGAAGAGCTGCGCGTGCGCCGCCGACAGCGCGCGCAGCGCCTCGGGGCGCAGCGGCGCGCCGGCGTTGTGGTCGAGATAGATCGGGTCCATGCGCGGCGGAGAGACTAGCGAGTTTCCCCGGGGTGAAGCCGCCTTCTCCATCTCGCACCCGGGAGCCACACCCGGCTCGAGAAACGCGGCCCAGCGGCCTGGGGGCCGGGCACGGCGCTTGCTCAATCGCCGCCCACGTCTCGACGAGCGCCGGCCGGCTCCCTCCTTGCTCCGACCGGTACCCAGGAGACGCATCGCCTCGGACTCCAGACTCCTGCTCTCCCCTACTCTCGACTCCCTCCACAGGCCGGATCCGGCCCCGCGACAAACAAGCGCGGCCGGATCCGGTCGACCGTTTTGGCGCCGATTCCGGGCACGCGCGCCGAGACCTCCTCCAGGGTCGCGAAGGGCCCGCCGCGCGCGCGTTCGCCCGCGATCGCTCCTGCGCGCACCGGGCCGAGCCCCGAGATGCGCTCGAGCTCGGGCGTTCCGAGCGCGTTCAGCGCGGCCGGCAGCCCGAGCGCTTCGCGCACGGCGAGCGGCGTGCGCTCGCAGGCGCAGCGCTCGAGCCCGGGTCGGGCGACGTCGAGCCTACACCCGGCGGTGTCAGCCACGAGCGCGAGCCTCCCGGGCGCCGCCGGGGCGACCGCGAACCCCAGTGCCGAGGCCGCGAGCGCGCCCCACACGAGCGCGCGGGCGCGGTGTGTCTCGGGCACGACCGGCTCCATGGGCGGCTAGGCCTCGGTCTCCGGCTGCGTCTCGCCGAGCTCGAAGGCGTCGTGCAGCGCGCGACACGCGAGCTCGGTGAATTTCTCGTCGATCACCACGGAGATCTTGATCTCGGACGTGTTGATCATCTGGATGTTGATGTTGTGCTTCGAGAGCACCGCGAACATCTTGCCTGCGACGCCGGCGTGATCCTTCATGCCCAGACCGACCACCGACACCTTGGCGATGCCGCTGTCCGACTTCACGCCCGCGGCCGAGAGCTCGCGCCCGACCTCCTCGACCAGCGCGAGCGCGCGCTTCATGTCGCCGCGCGCGACGGTGAAGGTCATGTCGGTGTGACCCTGGGTCGAGACGTTCTGCACGATCATGTCGACGACGATTCCCGACTCACTGAGCGGGATGAAGATCTTCGCCGCGATGCCCGGCACGTCCGGCACGCCGAAGATCGTGACCTTCGCCTCGGCGCGGTTGTAGGTCACGCCCGAGACGACCAGGCGCTCCATGATCTCGCTCTCCGGGACCACCCAGGTACCCTCCTCATCGCTGAACGTGCTGCGCACGTGAATCGGTACGCGGAACTGCTTGCCGAACTTCACCGAGCGGATCTGCAGGACCTTCGAGCCGAGGCTCGCCATCTCGAGCATCTCGTCGTACGAGACCTGCGCGAGCTTGCGCGCGTTCGGCACGATGCGCGGGTCACTCGTGAATACGCCGCTTACGTCGGTGAGGATCTCGCACACGTCGGCGCCGAGCGCCGCCGCCACCGCGACCGCGCTGGTGTCCGAGCCGCCGCGACCCAGGGTCGTGATGTCGCCCTCGTCGGTCACGCCCTGGAAGCCGGGCAGCACCGCGATGCCGTCGTTCGCGATCTCCTCGAGGATGCGCGCGGTGTCGATGCGGTGGATGCGCGCGCGCGCGTGATCGTCGTCGGTGTAGACCTTCACCTGGGCGCTGGTGAAGCTGCGCGCGCGCACGCCCAGGCTCTGGATCGCCATCGCGAGCAGCGCGATCGTCTGCTGCTCGCCGGTCGAGACGAGCATGTCGTACTCGCGCGGGTCCGGGCTGGGCGAGATCTCGTGCGCGAGCGCCACGAGCTGATCGGTGACTCCGGCCATGGCCGACACGACCACGACCACGGAGTTGCCGCGTTTCTGCGTGTCCACCACGCGGCGCGCGACGTTGCGGATGCGCTCCGCGCCCGCGACCGAGGTACCCCCGTATTTCTGCACGATCAGCGCCATCGCGACTCGAGTTCCTTCAACAGCTCCCGCGCGCGTTCACCGCGCGCCTCGATGCGGAATTCGCGCACTCCCGACTCGGGATCGGCGGAGATGCGCAGCTCGAGGCGTTCCGGCGCCAGCGCCTCGGGAAAGCGCTCTGGCCATTCGACGACGAGCACCCCATCCGCGCTCGCGAGGTCGTCGAACCCCGCATCGAGCAGGCGAGCGTAGCTTTCTACCCGATAGAAGTCCGCGTGTCGGAGCCACACCCTGGCCGGATACTCCGCGACCAGGACGAAGGTCGGGCTGGTGACGGCGACTCCGGCTGGAACACCCAGCCCGCGCGCGAGACCCTGGACGAAGCAGGTCTTTCCGGCGCCCAGCTCCCCCGATAGGGCGACCACGTCCCCGCCGCGCAACAGCTCGCCGAGCGCGCGGCCGAGGGCCTGGGTCTCGCCGGGGCTACGCGAGTGGACGCAGAGTTCCGGGCTCATCCCGACCTTCTTCGCGGCCGAGTGACTGCCAGGCGGCGGGCAAGCGCGCCGCGAGCTCGCTGGCGAGTCCGCCCTGCGTCGGGCCGAGGTCGCCGGCGAGCCCGTGGAGATGAACGCCGAGGCGCGCCGCGTCCCAGGCCGAGAGCCCGCGCGCGAGCAGCGCGCCGAGCAGGCCCGCGAGCACGTCGCCCGATCCGCCCGCGGCGAGGCCGGGGCCGCCGGTCGCGTTGATCGAGAGCTCGCCCGCGGGGTTCGCCACCACGCTGCGCGCACCCTTGAGGATCGCGACCGCGTTCGAGCGGCTGGCGAGCGCGCGCGCGGCGCCGGCGCGATCGGCCTGAACCGCGGCGGTGTCGCTGCCGAGCAGCCGAGCGGCTTCGCCGGGATGTGGCGTCAGGATGCGCGGGGCGGTCGCGCGCAGCGCGTCGAGATTCCCCGCGAAGGCGTTCAGCGCGTCGGCGTCGATCACCGCGGCGACACCGACTTGTGTCGCGAGCGCGCGCGCCAGGGCGGCGGCGCCCTCGCTCTGGCCGAGCCCGGGGCCGAGCACGAGGGCGTCCCGCGCCTCGGCCTCGCGCCGGATCAGCGACGCCTGCGAGAGCGCGAAGTCGCCCGAGCCCGCGTCGTCGAGCACGAGACACATCGCCTCCGCGAGCTGACTCGCAAAGATCGGCACGAGCGAGCGCGGCGCCGCCAGCGTGACCAGGCCGACCCCGCCGCGCAGGGCGCCGTGCGCCGAGAGCAGCGCGGCGCCCGTCTTGCCAAGCGCGCCGCCCACGACGAGCGCGTGACCGAACGTGCCCTTGTGACCCGCGAGCGGCCGCGGCGGCAGGAGAGCACGCGCGGCATCGCGCGTCAGCAGGTGCGCGCGGATGCTCGCGCGCGCGATCGAGTCGGACGGCAGGCCGATGTCCGCGACCAGCACCTGGCCCGCCGAGGGCGCAAGCGCCAGCCCGAGCTTCGGCAGCCCCAGGGTGACGGTCAGCTCCGGCTCGAGCGCGAAGCCGAGCGGCAGGCCGGTCTCGCTGGACATGCCCGACGGCAGGTCGACCGAGACGATCGGCAGCCCACTCGCGGCGAGCTCGCGCAGCAGCAGCGCCGCCTCGCCCTCGACCGGCCGGCCGAGGCCCACCCCGAAGACCGCGTCGACGATCAAGTCACAGCCCTCGAGCGCGGCGCGAATCGCGGCCACGCCCTCCGCGCGCAGACACTCGACCCGCGCCGCGGCCAGGAGGTCGCGATTCGCCTTCGACTCGGGGCTCTGGCGCTCGAGCCGCGCCAACTCCAGCACGCGCGGCGCGACGCCGCGCCCCTGCTCGGCGAGCGCGCGCGCCACGACGTAGCCGTCGCCGCCGTTGTTGCCGGCACCGCAGGCGACGAGCGGCCGGCGCTTTTCCGGGTAGTGGCACGCGATCGCCGCGGAAATGGCGCGGCCCGCGCCCTCCATCAGCGTGCGCCCGGGAATGCCCAGCCGCGCGATCGCGTCCGCGTCGATCGCGCGCATCTCCGCGCCGGTCGGGCACGGCCAGCCGCGCGGGTCGCGAGTCACGGCGCGGACTCGACCCAGACGCTCGCGAGCGCGAAGTCCGCGTCGTGCGTGAGCGAGAGCTGGAACGCGAAGGCCCGGTCTACACGCGCGTGTGTCGTGAGCGCGAGCAGCGGCGCGCCGCTCTTCAGGCGCGCGACCTCGAGCCCCGCGAGCGGCAGCACGCGCCCGAGCGCGGGCCGCAGCGCGGCGCGCCCCGCGACCTTGGCCGCGAAGCGCGCGGCCAGGTTCTGCCAGCCCAGCCGCTTGCCGCGCGCGTAGGCGAGCTCGCCCGGCGAGAAGACCCGGCGCGCGAACGCGTCGCCTCGCCGCTCGAGCACCGCGCGAAAGCGCGGCACCTCGACGAGCGCGAGGCCGACGCCGCTAAGCGTGTCCGACAAGCGCCTTCATCTCGCGCACGGCGCGCTCGATGCCGACGAAGATCGCGCGCGACACGATCGAGTGTCCGATCGAGAACTCCTCGATCTCGCCGATCCGCGCCAGCCGCGCAACGTTGTGGTAGTCGAGCCCGTGGCCGACGCCGATCTCGAGCCGCAGCTTCGCCGCGAGCCGGATCGCGTCCTCGATGCGGCGCACTTCCTCTTCGTGAGCGGGCCCGCGCTCCGCGTAGCGGCCGGTGTGGATCTCGACCGCCCGAGCGCCGACGCGGTGCGCCGCCTTGATCTGCTCGAGATCCGGCGCGACGAAGAGACAGCTGCGAATGCCGCCGTCGCCGAGCGCGCGAACGATCTCACCCACCTCGCCCAGGCGCGTCTGCACGTCGAGGCCGCCCTCGGTGGTGAGCTCCTCGCGGCGCTCGGGCACGAGAGTCACCGAGGTCGGGCGCACCTCGAGGGCGATCTTCAGCATCTCCTGCGTCGCGGCCATTTCGAGACAGAACGGCGCGTGCACCGTCTGACGCAGCAAGCGCACGTCGCGGTCCTGGATGTGGCGCCGGTCCTCGCGCAGATGCGCGACGACGCCGTCGGCGCCGCCGAGCAGCGCGAGCGCCGCGGCGGTGACTGGATCCGGCTCGAGCCCGCGGCGTGTCTGGCGCACTGTGGCCACGTGGTCGACGTTCACGACGAGACGGCGTCCGCTCATTTCCCGACCTCTCCGATCGCCCTGCGAAGCACCGCGCACAGCTCGTCGGCGAGTGTCTCGATGCGCGCGGGATCGTCGCCCTCGAGCATCACGCGCGCGAGCGGCTCGGTGCCTGAGTAGCGCACGTTGCTTCGGCCGCGCCCGGCGAGCTCGGCGTCGACGCGCGCCAGCGCCCGCGCGAACTCGGGGATCTCCTCGAACGGCGTCTTGGCGCGCACGCGCACGCTCTTCAGCACCTGCGGCGCGTGCTGCATGACGCGCGCGAGCTCCGAGAGCGGCCGCTCCTCGCGGCGCATCAGCGCCAGCACCTGCAGCGCGGTGAGCATGCCGTCGCCCGTCGTG
>DATFUE010000174.1:0-2801 GCA_035261165.1 Myxococcota bacterium | reverse complement strand
CGTGGGCTTCGGGCTGTTCGGATTCGGGCGCGACTTCAGTGAGCTGCTGGCCGCGCGCGTGCTGGGCGGACTGATCTCCGCGGCCGCGCTGCCGGCGCTCTTCGCGTACGTCGCGGACGAGACGAGCGCCGAGGAGCGCAGTACCGCCATGGGCTATCTCGGAGCTGCGATCGGGCTGGGGCTCACCTTCGGGCCGCTGCTCGGCCTGCTCACGTGGTCGTGGTTCGGTCTGCGCGCGCCGTACTTCGTCTCGGCGGCGATCGGGCTCGTGAACGCGGTCGCGGTCGCGCTCTGGCTGCCCGAGAGCGCTACCGCCGAGGCGCGCGCGCACGCGCCGCGCGTCTCGTTCGGCGCGCTCGCGCTTCCGCTCGCGCCGTTTCTCGCCTGCGGGTTTCTGACTCAGACCGCGCGCATCGCCGTCGACTCGACGGTCGGCTTCTTCGCGCAGGATCTGCTCGGCGCGACACCGCGCGGTGTCGGCGGGCTGCTCTTCGCGATGGGCCTCGCGAGCGCGCTCGTGCAGGGCGGCCTGGTGCGCGCGCTGGCCGGACGCGTCTCGGACGCGGCGCTGTTCGCGGCGGGCTGCGCGCTGATGGGCGCGGGCCTGGGCGCGTTCGCGTTCGCGTCGGGCTGGAGCTCGTTCGGGCTCGCGGGGCTCGGGGTGGCCTGCGGCTACGCGCTCCTGTCGCCCACCTTGAACGCGCTGCTGTCGCGGGCCGCCGAGTCCGTGCAGGGCGAAGCGCAGGGTCTGAACGGCAGCGCGACGGCGCTGTCGCGCGTGGTCGCGCCGCTCCTGTTCACGAGCGGGCTGTGGCCGCGCACCGGCGCCCCCGGCACTTACGGAGTCGCAGCCGCGCTCTGCGCAGTCGCGCTCGGCGTCGCGTTCGCGCGCTTCAGAAGCCCGGCGGCGGCGTGAACCCGCCGCTCTGCTCGGCGAGTCGGCGCGCGAAGTCGAGCGTGGTCCGGTCCTCGAGGTGCGAGCCGACGATCTGAATGCCGACCGGCAGGTTCTCCGGCGTGCGGCCGACGGGCACGACGCTCGCGGGCAACTTGCACATCGTCGCCGGCGCGATCCAGCCGAGCAGGTCGGTGTACGGAATCGACTTCCCGTTCACCTCGAGCGTGCGCAACGGCATCGCGGGCTCGTGGCAGTGCGCGATCGCGGGCAGCTGATTCACCGGCAGGAGCAGGACGTCGAACTCGCGGAACGCGTCGTGCAGCTGCGCGCGCAGTCGCTCGCGGTGCTCGTTCGCGACGATCCAGTCGGTGTGACTCGCGGTGAACGCCCGCGCGGTCGCGACGAACGGGCTCGGGTCGTCGGGCGCCGCGGCGTCGGCGATCGCCTTGAACTCCCGGAGCGCGCTGGCGGGAAAGCTCCCCGCCATGAGCGGCAGGAGCAGGATGTCGTACGCGCGCCGCGCGGCGACGATGTCGAAGGGCGGCTTCTCGAGCACGCGCACGTTCGCGCCCGCGCGCCGCAGTCTCTCGACCGCGGCCTCGAGCGGCGCGCGCACCGAGGCGTCGACCGGGTAGGCGTCGTCGTGGAAGCACGCGGCCACGCGGTACTCGCCCAGTCGGATCTGTCGCGGGGCCGGGAGCTCCAGCCGCCAGCCGACGGCGTCGAGCTCGCCGGGCCCGGCGAGCACGTCGAGCGCGAGTGACAGATCCTCGACGCTGCGCGCGATCGGTCCGCACACGTTCAGGTCGGGCGCGGCGATCATGCCCGGCAGCGGGGGAATGTGACCGCGCTGCGGGACGATCCCCCAGGACGGCTTGTGACCGCAGACGCCGGACCAATGCGCGGGCACGCGGATCGAGCCGCCGATGTCACTGCCGAGCTCGAGTGGTGTCTCGCCGGTCGCGACCGCCGCGGCGGCGCCGCCCGACGAACCGCCGGGGACGCGCGCCGCGTTCCACGGGTTGTTCGTCGTGCCATAGATCTCGTTGTAACTCTGCCAGTCACCGGCCATGAACGGTACGTTCGTCTTCCCGAAGACGATCGCGCCTGCGCGGCGCAGGCGCGCGACCGCGTCGGCGTCGCGGGTCGGGACGTGGTTCGCGAGCTCGGGCGCGCCCGCGGTCGTGCGCAGCCCCGCGGTCTCGAAGGTGTCCTTGATGGTGATCGGCAGGCCGTGCAGGGGTCCGCGCGCGCGGCCGCTGGCGAGCTCCTCGTCGGCCGCCGCGGCGTCCGAGCGCGCGCGCTCTTCGTCGAGCGCGACCACCGCGTTCAGTGCCTTGCCGTGCTTCGCCACGCGCGCGAGCAGCACGTCGAGCAGCTCGCGGCTGGAGAGCTCGCGCCGGCGCAGCATGCTCACGAGCTCGGTCGCGCTGTGGAACGCCAATTCGCTCATCGCCGCTCTCCTCTGGCTCAGCCGATCGGTGCATCGTACCATGCGCATCGTGGAGGGGAATTGAGCGACTCGGAAGCGGTCACTCGCGGAGTTCGCGTGAACGTGCAGGCGCGCTACGTGCCGGAGCGCTCGCGCCCGATGATGAACGAGTTCTTCTTCGCGTACCGGATTCGCATCGCGAACGAGGGGCGCGAGACGGTCCAGCTGGTCTCTCGCGCGTGGTTGATCACCGACGCCGAGGGACACACCGAGGAGGTGCGCGGCCCGGGCGTCGTGGGCGAGCAGCCCGTGCTCGCGCCCGGCGAGGCGTTCGAATACACGTCCGCGTGTCCCCTGACCACGCCCTTCGGCTCGATGTGCGGCACCTACCAGATGGTGACCGAGGGCGGCGAGCGCTTCGACGCGGAGATCGCGCGCTTTCAGCTCGCCGAGCCCTACTCGATCCACTAG
>DATFUE010000173.1:0-7628 GCA_035261165.1 Myxococcota bacterium | reverse complement strand
CCCATCGTGCCCTCGAGCAGGCCGTCGACCCACTCCTTCTTCTGCGCCTCGGTTCCGTACGCGAGCATGAGCAGCACGCCGACGTTGTTCGCGACGATCGAGTGCTCGTTCTGCAGATCGTTGTGCAGGCCGAGGCCCTTCGCGGACAGGTGCTCGCGGATGATCGCCATGCCGAGGTTCGTGCCGTCCTTGCCGCCGTACTGTTTGGGCAGCGGATAGCGATAGTGACCCGCCTTGTCGGCGACCTTGCGCGCCTCGCGCAACAGCGCCTCCCACTCCTCGTTCGGCAGGCCGCCGCGGTCCCAGTCGGTGCGGGCGTCCTCGCGCCGGTGATCGAAGAAGCGGATGTTGTCGTTCCGGTTCTCGATCGGCTTGATCTCGCGCTCGATGAACTCGTCGAGCTCGAGCAGATATGCGGCGATGTCGCGGGGGATGTCGAAGTTCATGGCTCTCCCTGGGCGAGTGCAGCCTCGCCGCCGCCATTCTGACACGCCGCAATCCAAGCCTGCCGGGGCGGTGTATTCCAGGCATGAACCCGAACAAGAACCGCCTGGCTTCGTTCCTGGTCCTGGCCCTCGCCGCGGCCGTGCGCATCAAAGACTTCAAGTTCGACCCGGCGACGCTCGAGGTCGCGGCGGGCGAAACCGTGACCTGGACGAACGGCGACGACGAGATCCACGCACTCGTCGCCAACGACGGCAGCTTCCATTCCGGTGGCCTGGACGGCGACGCGACGTTCGCGCACACGTTCACCGCGCCGGGCACGTATCCCTACCGCTGCACGCTGCATCCGCAGATGTCGGGAACCATCGTCGTTCACTGAGCGACGCAGAGAGGACTCTTGCGATGTTCGAGACGGATCGCCGAAATTTCCTGCGCTGCATGGCCTGGGCGGGCGCCGGCGTGGTGTGGACCGTGTCCGGTGGGGTGCTCTCTTCGCGCGCGCTCGCGAAGGCCGCCCTGAAGCCGAGTGACTTCCACTTCGTGCAGATCAGTGATACGCACATCGGCTTCGACAAGGAAGCGAACCCCGATCCGGTGGCGACGGCGCGAGAGGCGATCGGGCGCATCAACGCGCTGTCCGTGCGGCCGGAGCTCGTGCTGCACACCGGCGATCTCACGCACACGCAGAAGCCCGCGCAGTTCGACACCGCGGCGGGCCTGCTGCAGGAGCTGAACACCGGCGCCGTGTTCACCGTGCCCGGCGAGCACGACGTGTTCGACGACGACGGGCGCGAGTATCTCGCGCGCTTCGGCAAGGGCAGCACCGGCGACGGCTGGCGCAGCTTCGACTCACACGGCGTCCACTTCGCCGGCCTCGTGAACGTGCTCTCGTTCAAGACCGGCGGAGTGGGCACGCTCGGCGCCGACCAGCTCGCCTGGCTCGAGAAGGACCTCGCGACTCAGTCGGCTAGCACGCCGATCGTCGTCTTCACGCACATTCCGCTTTGGGCGGTGTTTCCGGAGTGGGGCTGGGTGACGAGCGACGGGCAACAGGCGCTCTCGCAGCTGCGCCGCTTCGGCTCGGTCACGGTGCTGAACGGGCACATCCACCAGGTGCTACAAAAGGTCGAGGGCCATGTGACCTTCCACACCGCGTACTCGACCGCCTATCCGCAGCCGGCGCCGGGGACCGCGGCCGGGCCGGGACCTCTGAAGGTTCCCGCCGAAGAGCTGCGCGCGCACCTCGGCGTGCGCGAGGTTAGCTTCCGCGCGACCGATGGCGCCCTCGCCATCACTGACTCGAAGCTCGGCTAGGCGGAGGCGGTCCCAGAGAGGTGGATCCAAACACGGCGAACGGCTCCGGAGGAGCGAACGGCGGGGTGCCGAGCGACCAAGAGCTGATGTGCGCCCTCGCGAGCGGCGACGAGGCCGCGCTGCGCGACCTCTACGCGCGGCATGCGCCGGCCGTGTTCGCGCTCGCGGCGCGCATGCTCGAGCGAACCGCTGCGGAAGAGATCGTGCAGGACACGTTTCTGGCGCTGTGGCAGAACGCGGATCGCTTCGATCCGGAGCGCGGCTCGCTGCGCAACTGGCTGCTCGTAGTCGCGCGCCGGCGCATGGCGAACGAGCTGCGCCGACTCAGTCGCCGTCCGAGGCTCGCCGTGGACGAGAGCGGCGAGGCGCAGGCCGCCCTGACGGATCCCGCCCCCGGTCCCGCGGCGCAGGCCTGGCTCGCGTACCGCCGCGCAGCGGTGCGCGAGGCGGTCGGGCATCTCCCGCCCGAGCAACGACAGGCGCTCGGGCTCGCGTTCTTCGACGAGCTCACCCACGAGCAGGTCGCCGACGTGCTGAAGCTCCGCCTCGGCACGGCGAAGACGCGGATCCGCAGCGGCTTGCGCAAGCTGCGCGTGGCTCTGGTCGCGTTGCTCGTGCTCGTCGTCTCCGGCGCCGTGGCGACCTTCGCGCTGCGCGAGCGGAGCCGCGCGTCGCTCGACGAGCGGGCGCTCGAGCTCGTGACCTCGAGCGAGGTCACTCCGCTGCGGCTCGAGCCGGCGGGGGAGACGGCCTCCGAGACTCACGCGACCTATCGCGCGCGCGCCGGCACGCAGCTCGCCGTGCTCACCCTGAGCCACTTCGCGGCCGCGCCCTCTGGCAGCGTCTACCAGGCGTGGCTGCGACACGGAACGGTGTACGAGTCGCTCGGCATCGCGCAGCTCGACGCCGACGGGCGCGCGCGCTTGATCGCCCAGGGCCCGGGGCTCGCGAGCGCGCCGGACGAGCTGTCGATCACGCTCGAGCCCGCGTCGGGCGCTGCGGCACCCACGGGGCGCGCCGTCGTCACCTGGCCGAAGCGCTAGATCCGGTCGGAGACCCCGCGCACGAAGAGCGGCTCGACGCCGAGTCTCGCCGTATCGGCGCCCATCTCGGCCTCGGACGGCCGGGCGCCGGGCTCGTCCGCGGCCGCGAGCACCGCGGGCAGGAGCGTGGCGTCGCTCGAGCTGTTCAGGAAGAAGCCCGGCCGCTGCAGCGCCCAGCGCACCGCGCGGCCGAGTGCGGCCTCGTCGCGGATCGGCTCGTACCAGCTGAAGCGCTTCGAGTCGTCGCCGGCGGTCCAGCGGCGGCGCGCGATCGCCTTGATGGTCTGTACCGCGACCCCGCGCGCCTCGCACAGCGCGACGAGCGACTCGAACTCGGCCGCGTAGTCGGGCGACGCCATCATCGTGTGGTTGTACGGGAGCAGCACGGAGTCGAAGGCGAAGCGCGAGAGTGACTCGAGGTGCGCGGCAGCGACCTGCGTTCCATGCCCCGTCACGCCGATGAAGCGCACCAGCCCCTGCGCGCGCGCCTCGACCAGCGCCTCGAGCGCGCCGCCGGACCCGAGCGCGAGCTTCTGTTCCTCGGGCTCGACCAGGTTGTGCATCTGGATCAGATCGACCTGGTCGACGCCGAGGCGCTCGAGCGAGCGGTGGAATTCGTCGCGCGCGCCCGCGGCCGTGCGCTGCCCGGTCTTGGTCGCGAGGAAGAAGTCGCGCCGGTAGGAGCGCAGCCACGGCGCGAGCCGCAGCTCCGACTCACCGTAGCTCGCGGCGGTGTCGATGTGATTCACGCCGTAGCGCAGCAAGAGCTCGAGCACGCCGTCGGCGCGCGCCTGCTTCATGCCGCCCAGCGCCGCCGCGCCGAACAACACGCGCGAGCTCTGGTGACCGGTTCGCCCGAACGGGATTCTCTCGATCACTGCGTCTCCTTTTCCCCTCGGCGGGCTCGCTCGATGGGCCGCGTTACGCGCCGACGCGGGGGAGGACCTTGGTCCAGAACTGCTCGATCGACTTCAGCTGGAGCGCGTTCGGAATCAGCGAAATGTAGTTCCACGCGAAGATCCACTGCGCGGGCAGCCGCTGCTGCAGCGCCTCGAGCTGGCGAGTCACCGTGTCGGGGGAGCCCACGAGCGCGAGGCTGTTCGCGAAGAAGTCCTCGACGGGCGGGCCGCCGTCGGGGTCCGCGAGACCTTGATAGAAGCCGAACGGCTCGAACCACGCCTTGTTCACGAACGTGCTCGACTGGCGCCAGAGCGCCTGCGCTTCGTCGTCGCTGTCGGCTACGATCACGTCGCGCAGCACGCCGACGCCTTCGCCCAGCGGGCGGCCCGAGACCTCGGCGTAGAGCTCGAACAGCGCGCGCTCGCGCTTCGGGTGGAGGGGCGGCAGAACGGCCGTGACTCCCTGCTCCGCGCACCAGCGGATGCTGCGCTCGGACGAAGCGAACGGCTGGAACAGCGGCGGGTGCGGCTTCTGCACCGGCTTGGGCACGACCGACACCGCGCGCACGATGCCGTCGGTCACACCGCCGCCGTACTTCGCCGTGGCCTCGAGCGTCCAGGGGGTTTCGCCCGCGGGCACGCGCCAGAACCTTCCGTCGACCGAGAGGAAGTCCTCGGTCCAGGCCCGCTTCACGATCTGGAAACACTCCTCGAACGCGAGCCGGTTCGCCTCGTCGATCGCGTCGTGCTGGTGCGGCAGCGCGCCGTGAATGCCGTGCGTCTGCTGCGCCATGATGTCGACCCAGCGGCGCTGATAGCCGCGCGCGAAGCCCGCGTTCGCGCGCCCACCGGTCATGTGGTCGAGCATCGCGATGTCCTCCGCGACGCGAATCGGATTCTGGGACGGCAGCACGATTCCGAGCTGGCCCACGCGGATGCGCTTGGTCTGCATGCCGACGAACAGGTCGAGCAGCACCGGGTTGTTGGAGAGCTCGAAGCCCTCGACGTGGAAGTGGTGCTCCGTGAAGCTGATCGAGTCGTAGCCGAGGGCGTCGCCGAGCTTTGCCTGCTCGGACAGGTCGCGCAGCATGCGGTCGTAGAGCTCACCGCGCAGGCCGACCTGGCCGGCCTCGATCTCCGCTCGCGTACCGACGGTCGGCAAATAGAACAGCGACACTTTCATCGTGGACCTATTCTACGCCAACCCGAGAAGGAGAATCGTCATGACCCGATCGATCCTGCGGCCCGCGTTCGCCCTGCTGATTCCGCTCGCCATGTTCGCGTTCGCGAGCGCCGCCCCCGCAAAAGACAAGAAGCCGACCGACGTGAAGGCCGTCTGCCTTAAGGAGGTCAAGCAGCACCTCAAGGTGAAGCACGAACACGCGCACGACATCGAGCTCACGCCGTCGCGCGAGTGGCAGCAGACGAGCACGCAGAGCGGCATCAGCGGCACCGGCGTGTTCAAGGTCGCGGACAACAAGCTGCGGAACTTCGAGTGGAGCTGCGTGTACGACGTCACGAAGAACAAGGTCGTCGACATCAGCCTCGAAAAGCCCAAGAAGGTCAAGAAGTGAGTGGCGCGCTGACTGCCCGCCGCAGCGCGCTCGGTCTCGGCGTCGCCGCGCTGCTCGCGCTCGCGGGCTGCACACAGGAGAGTCAGAACCGGCTCGGGCGCGCGATCCAGAACTGGACCGGCGACAACGGGGTGCTCGACGTCTACGGCGGCGAGAAGCTGCTGCTGCGCTTCATCAAGATCGACAAGCTGACGACGAGCCTTGGCACCGCGCACGGCTCCGATCTGCCGCGGCCCTACCGCTACGGCTATGGGTATCTCGACGAGAATCAGAACTACGTCGTCGACCCAGGCGAGAAGAAGCTGTATTTCGAGATCAGCGACTTCGCGACCAACTACGTGTTCTACGAGAATCCGCGCTAGCCAGAGTCCGCGCAAACAAACCGCCCTGGATGTGTTACTAGGGGGGCGCACCAGGGGTGGTCGATGCTCGCCAAGCTCTTGCCCAAGAAGACGGAGTTCTTTGCGCTGTTTTCGCGCCACGCGCAGCTGTGCGTCGAGGGCGCGCGATTGCTGGCGGCGCTCCTGGTCGCGCCGACCGACGCGAAAGAGCGCTACGAGCGCATCCACGACGTCGAGCACGAAGCCGACCGGGTCTGCCAGGAGACGATGGAAACCCTGCACGGCACCTTCGTGACCCCGATCGATCGGTCCGACATCCACGAGCTGTCCAGCCGGCTCGACGACATCATGGACCACATCGAGGCAACGGCGCAGCGGATCTGGCTGTACGAGATCGAGGCGCCGAGCCCGGAAGTGCTCGAGATGGGCGCGAATCTGGTGCGCGCGACCGAGGCGCTGAAGGCCGCCGTCGACGCGCTCGGCGGCCGGCTGGTGACCACGCACATGCGAGCGCTGTGTGCGGCGGTGAAGCAGGTCGAGAAAGAGAACGACCGCGTGCTGCGCCGCGCGACCGCGCGGCTGTTCAAGGAAGAGAGCGACGCGCGCACGCTGATCAAGTGGAAAGAGATCTACGAGGACGTGGAGCGCGCGGTCGACCGGTGCGAGGACGTCGCGAACGTCATCGAGGGCGTGGTTCTCGAGAACAGCTGATGGAGTCGCTGCTCATCGCGGTCGTCGTGGTCGCGCTTCTCTTCGACTACACCAACGGGTTTCACGACGCGGCGAACGCGGTCGCGACGGCGATCTCGACGCGCGCGGTCCCGCCGAACGTCGCACTCGCGGCGGCGGCCGTGTTGAACGTGATCGGCGCGCTCGTCTCGACCAACGTCGCCGCGACCCTGGCGAAGGGCATCGTGTCGGCCAGCGCGGTCACTCCGCCGGTGATGTTCGGCGGGCTGGTCGGCGCGATCGCGTGGAACCTGCTCACCTGGTGGTGGGCGCTGCCCTCGAGCTCCTCGCACTGTCTCATCGGCGGCGTCGCGGGCGCCGTGCTTGCGACCTCGGGTCCGTCACAGGTGCAGTGGGCAGGCATCGTCGAGAAGGTGCTGATCCCGACCGTGTGCGCTCCGCTGATCGGATTCGGAGTCGGCATCGCGCTCATGGTCGTGATCCTGTGGACCTTCCGGAAGGCTCATCCGGGCGTGTTGCAGCGCCGCTTCCGTTCGGCGCAGCTCGTCTCGGCGTCGTTCATGGCGTTCAGTCACGGCTCGAACGACGCGCAGAAGACGATGGGCGTGATCACGCTCGCGCTGTTCTCCGCCGGCGAGATCGCCACGGTGGAGGTGCCGCTCTGGGTCAAGCTCGCGTCGGCGGTGGTGATCGGGCTCGGCACGTACTCGGGCGGAAGGCGCATCATCCGCACGCTCGGCATGCGGCTCGTGAAGCTGACCCCGGTGCACGGCTTCGCGGCCGAGACCGCGGCATCGGCAGTGCTGCTGGGCACGGCGCACTTCGGTTTTCCGGTGTCGACCACGCACGTGATCTCGACCTCGATCATGGGCGTCGGCGCGACGCAGCGGCTGTCCGCGGTCCGCTGGGGACTCACGCGTGACATCCTCGTGGCCTGGCTGTTGACTCTGCCGGCGGCGGGTCTGGTCGGCGGCGCCTGCGCGCTGCTCTCGCAGTACGCATTCGGACCGAGATAGCGAAGTAAGGAGAGGGAGAGTGGACGGTCTCGATCTCTGGGGCATGGTGTTCGTCTTCATGCTCGCGACGTTCATCGGCTTCGACGTGATTCGCAACGTGTCGCGGCTGCTGCACACGCCGCTGATGTCGCTCACGAACGCGATCTCGGCCATCGCGGTGGTCGGCTCGCTGATCATCGCGGGCGAGGAGAAGACCACGTTCTCGACGGTGCTGGGCACGATCGCGGTCGCCGCGTCGATGACCAACATCGTCTCGGGCTTTCTGATCACGGATCGCATGCTGCGCATGTTCAAGCGGCGGGAGGCC
>DATFUE010000172.1:0-6391 GCA_035261165.1 Myxococcota bacterium | reverse complement strand
GGCGACGAGGGCCACCTGTTCGCGGGCCGGCCGTTCTCGCAGTTCGCCGACCTGCAGGGCGGAACCCTGTGGCGCAACGACTTCCGCGTGCAGCCGCGGCCGCAGCGCGCGGGCGCCGTGACCCAGCGCCTCGAGAGTCAGCGCATCGACGATCTGATCCACTACCAGCTCGCGCTGAACGGCAACGGCGTCGGACTGCGCAATCCGCGCGCGGTGCTGATGCTGCCCGACGGCGTCGAGTACGTGCCCGGCAGCGCCAAGAGCGGGGACGCGCCGTTCCCCGATCCGCAGGTCGACGGCAACGCGCTCACCTTCCGCCTCGGCGAGGAGACACTCGACGATTGGGCGATGCAGCTCAACCTGGACGCGCGCGTGACGGCGCCGAAGGGCGCCGAGCTCGAGACCCGGTCGGTCGTGCTCTTCGAGACGCCGACCGACAAGGCGAGCAAGACGCCGATCGCGCTGAACCTCCTGCAGGGTCAGTCGAGCGCGGGCAGCGGCATGCAGGGCATCGAGACACTCGGGCTGCGCCTGGGCGAGGACTGGAAGCCTGCCGACGAGCCCGCGCCCGAGCCGCCGAAGCCGGCGGTCTACAACAAGGCGTGGCTCGAGCAGGCGACCCCCGGCTTCGAGTGGCTCTCGCCCGAGACCGGCTTCGCGCCGCCGATCGCGAGCGTGCACATCGCGATCAAGCACGAGCCCGACGCGCGGATCGAGCTGTGGCAGAACGACGCGCTCGTCTCGAAGTTCAACTTCGAAGGCACGTTCAAGAACCCCGCCGCCACCGTGGCGCTGTCGCGCTGGCGCGGCGTGGATCTGGTGGACGGCGACAACCGCTTCGTCGCGAAGGAGATCGGAGAGAACGGCGACGTGCGCGGCTCGATCGAGCGACTGATTCACTACGCCGGCCCGCCGTTCAAGGTTGAGCTCGCGCCCGAGGGCTCGGTGCTCGTCGCGGACGGCCGCACGACGCCGGTGATCGCGGTGCGCCTCACGGACCGCGACGGGAAGCCGGTGCGCGAGGGCGTGACCGGGAACTTCGAGATCGATCCTCCGTACGCTCCCAAGCTCGATCCGAGCGTGCGCGAGCTGCGCCGCCAGGCGGGGCTGGCGACCGAGGCCCCGTCGTACCGCGTCGGCGCCGACGGCATCGCGCGCATCCAGCTCGCGCCCACCACGACTTCGGGCAAGCTGACGCTGCGCTTCATGCTCGCCGGGCTACACAAGAAGGAGCTGCACCCCTGGCTCGAGGCCGAGGCGCGCGAGTGGGTGTTGGTCGGTCTCACCGGCGGCACGGTCGCGCACGCCGACGTCGCGAATCACCTGGAGCCCGGCGCGCCCGCCGACGGCTTCTCCCTGGACCGCGGCACTTCCTTCTTCGCGAAGGGCCGCGTGAAGGGCTCGTGGCTGCTCACCGCCGCCTACGACTCACAGCGCCAGAAGAGTGAGTCGGACGAGCTGTTCCGCCGCGCGCTCGAGGGCGGCATCGACCCCAACCAGTACTACACGCTGTACGGCGACACGAGCGAGCAGCGCCTCGAGGCGCCGAGTCAGCGGCCGCTGTACGTGAAGCTCGAGCGCAAGCAGTTCCTCGCGCTGTTCGGCGACTACACGACCGGCCTCACGACCACCGAGCTCGGGCGCTACAACCGCAGCTTGAACGGCTTGCACACCGAGTACGAGAGCGATCACTTCGCGCTGTCGGCGTTCGGCACGGACACGAACCAGGCGTTCGTGCGCGACGAGATCCGCGGCGACGGCACGTCGGGCCTGTACCAGCTCTCGCGCCGGTCGATCGTGGTGAACAGCGAGAAAGTGCGGCTCGAGACGCGCGATCGCTTCCACTCCGAGACCCTGCTGAACGAGCAGCCGCAGGCGCGCTACGTCGACTACAACATCGACTACCAGATGGGCACGATCTTCTTCAAGCAGCCCATCCCGAGTCACGGCGAGGGCTTCAACCCGCTGTTCATCGTGGTCGAGTACGAGGCCGAGAACAGCGGCGATCAGAAGCTCTCGGGCGGCGGCCGGGGCGCGCTGAAGCTGTTGGACGACAGCGTCGAGATCGGCACGACCGTCCTGCACGAGGGCACCGTCGGCCGCACCTCGAGCCTGTACGGCGGCGACGTGCGGGTCGAGCTCGACGACGCGACGCGCTTCCGCGGAGAGTACGCGGCGACTCAATCGGCGCTGCTCGATCCGACCAAGGACGGCCAGGGCGGCGCGTGGCTCGCCGAGCTCACCCGGCGCGACGCGGACCTCGACACGCGCGCTTACTACCGCGAGCAGCGCGCCGGCTTCGGCGTCGGCCAGCAGTCCGCGAGCGAGACGTCGACGCGCAAGATGGGCCTCGACGCGCGCTACGCGCTGACTCCGGAGTGGCGCCTCGCGGGCCAGGCCTTCCGCGAGAGCGACCTCTCCTCGAGCGCGAAGCGCGACGTCTTCGAGGCCCGCAGCGAAGCGCACGACGGCCCGCTCGCCGGCTACGGCGGCTTCCGCTGGGCGCACGACCAGTTCTCGGACGGCAGCGACGCGGTCGCGCCGCAGATTCTGGGCGGCGCGAGCTACACGACCTACGGCAGCCGGCTGAAGCTGCGCGCGGACAGCGAAGTGACCCTGGGCGGGAGCGA
Organism: Myxococcota bacterium; assembly: GCA_035261165.1. Lineage (GTDB taxonomy): Bacteria > Myxococcota_A > UBA9160 > SZUA-336 > SZUA-336 > VGRW01. The sequence continues at coordinate 3,761 of DATFUE010000172.1, read as the reverse complement.
CAGCCTCGAGTTCCCCACGCGCTTCCTGGTCGGCGCCGACTTCGCGCTGCTGCCTTCGCTGACCGTGTTCGGCGAGGAAGAGCTCGCGCTCGCGGGCCAGCGCAGCGTGACCTCGACGCGCGTCGGCCTGCGCACGAGTCCATGGCAGGGCGGCCAAGTGAGCGCCTCGGTCGGCCAGCGTGCGCAGCAGGACGCGCAGCGCCTGTTCACCACGGTCGGCGCGCTGCAGACCTTCCAGCTCAGCGATGCCTGGAGCTTGGACTTCGGCGTCGACAACTCGATCACCCTGCACGGCGACGGCGCGGCCCCGAGCCAGATCTCGCCCTTCGGCGACAAGCAGCCGGTGGCGAACGGCCTCGCGGGCGATCCAGCCGGCGACGACTTCACCTCGATCTCCATCGGCACGACCTACGCCGAGAGCGTCTGGGCCGCGAACCTGCGCGTCGAGACGCGCCAGGGCAGCGCGCGCGACAAGTGGGGAGTCACCGCCGGCGCGTACCGCCAGCTCGACGAAGGCGTCGGCGTCGCCCTGCGCGCGGAGTTCTTCAACATGGACGGCTCCCCCGCGCCGCTCGGCACGACCCCGACCTATTCGTCCTCGTACGACTCCAGCACGGCCACGACCAGCTCGGACAGCGCCCTCTCGTCGCTCTACGGCGTGCAGTCACTCGGCCGGCTGCGCTTCTCGGCGGTGTATCGCCCGGTCGGCAGCCGCTTCATCCTGCTCGACTCGACCGAATTCCGCCGCGAGCGCCTCGCCGGCGACGTGTTCGGGAGCCTCTCGAACCGCATCGTCAACAACGCCAACCTGAACATGAAGCTCGACCGCAAGACGCAGCTCTCGTTCCAGTACGGCGCCAAGTATCTGCTCGAGAAGATCGACGCCCAGAACCTCTCCGGCTACACCGACGTCGCCGGCGTCGAGCTGCGCCGCGATCTCTGGGGCGGCTTCGACATCGGCGCGCGCACGGCCCTGCGCCACTCGTACACCGAGGGCACGACGGACCAGCTCTACAGCGCGTCGCTCGGCTACGTGGTGATGAAGAACCTGTGGGTCACCGCCGGCTACAACTGGGGCGGCTACCGCGACAACGACTTCTCGAAGAAGGACTGGACCACCCAGGGCCCGTTCGTCTCGTTCCGCTACAAGTTCGACCAGCAGACCGTCAGAGAGCTGCTGGAGTGGAGCGAGTGAGTCGGGCGGAGAGTCAGTCCTCCGAGCCCCGATCCACGTCCGGCTCGAGAAAGATCAGGCGCGCGGCCGGGGCCACGGCGCGCACGCGGCGCTCGGTCTCGTCGATCGCCTTCGCGAGCGAGGCGAAATCGAGGCTGGGGTCGAAGGCGACCTTGCTCGCGACGAGTAAGTCGTCCGGACCCAGGTGCATCGTGCGCAGGTGAATGATCCGCGCCACGTGCGGCGCGCTCTCCATGGCGAGGCGAATCTTCGCGATGTCCCTGGGCGACGCGGCTTCGCCGATCAAGAGACTCTTCATCTCGATCGCCAGCGTGACGGCGACCACGCCGAGCAAGACACCGATCGCGATCGAGCCCGCGGCGTCGAAGCGCGGATCGCCGGTCCAGATCGCGAGGCCGATGCCTAGCCCCGCGATCGCCAAACCGGTGAGCGCGGCCAGATCCTCGAGCAACACGACGGGCAGCTCGGGGCTCTTGGTGTGGCGAATGAACGCGAGCCACGACTCACCGCGGCGCACGCGGTTCGCCTCGCGCTGCGCGGTGAGGAACGAGCCGGTCTCGAGCGCCAGCGAGACCGCGAGCACGATCAGCGCCCAGACGGGGCTCTCGAGCTCGTCCGGGTTGCGGAACTTGTCGATGCCCTCGGCGACCGCGAACAGCGCGCCGATCGAGAACAAGACGAGCGCGACGACGAACGCCCAGAAGTAGCGCTCGCGGCCGTAGCCGAACGGGTGCTCCTCGGTGGGCGCGCGGCGCGCGCGGGCGCCCCCGAGAAACAGCAGCGCCTGGTTGCCGGTATCCGCGACGGAGTGGACCGCTTCGGCGAGCATCGACGCGGCGCCCGTGAACGCGAACGCCGCGAACTTCGCGACCGCGATGCCCAGGTTCGCCGCGAACGCCGCGATGATCGCGCGGCGACTGCCCTCGTGCACTGCATCCCTCCCCGCGGACATCTTAGCGGGGCGTCGGCAGGGGCCGGAGCTGCAAGCGAGCGCCGTGCGCGAAGCGCCCAATGAGCCGAAGGCGAACGAAGCCCGGTGGCGCGCGGCCCGACATCGGCCCGCGGGCCGATGTCCCGCGGGGGCGCGCCGGGACCCGTCGGTCAGCGTGCGAAGACGGAGAAGTCGTGGACTCCGCGGAAGCCGAGCTCAGCGAAGAGATGCTCGGCGGGGCGGTCGCCGTGATTCAGGTGCACGACCACGCGGCGCTCCGGAGTCTCGAGGCCGCACGCCAGAGCGGCGGCGAGCGCGCGCGCCGCGCCTTGGCGGCGGCAGTCCTCGCGCGTCTCGAGGTGCCCGATCAAGGCGATGCGCTCGCTGAGCAGGTGAGTTCCAGCCACCGCGGTGAGGTCGCCGAACGCGTCGCGGACGCCGAAGAACGGGCCGAGCTCCAGCGCCAGTGGCGTGAAGCGCGGCCCGCAGAAGCGCGCAAGCTCGCCTGCGTCGGAGAGACGCTCGATCTGGGGATCGATCAGCGCCGATGCCGCACACGGATCGAGCCGCACCATCTGGCGCTCGGCGCGGATCGGGCGCGCGCCTGCGCGGGTGAGCTCGCTGGTGAGTCGCAGCGGGACGCGACACACGAACGGCGACTCGAGCCGCGCGAAGAGCGCGCGCGCGATGCCCGGGAGTGCGGCGTCGATCGCGACCGCGCGGAACGGGAAGACGCCCGCGATCGCGGCTGCGAGCCCGACCACCCGCGCGCCGTGAAATGCAGCCAGGGGCTCGGCGCGTGCGCGCAGGATCGGGAGCTCGAGGGCGGCGTGCAGCCAGACCCGCTCGTAGATTGACGCGCGCGCAAACGCGCGCGCAGCGGCTTCCGCCGCCTCGTCCCCTTCCTTGAGCGGCCGAAACGTGTAGGCGCCCTGCATGCGAAGCCGATCGTATCCAATCCTGCTCGCGCCCCGGCTATTTTCTGTGACGCAGGTCCACTACCCTTCGATCGGCCCCGAGATCGGCGCGGGCCAAACGTTGCGCGGGGCGGCCCGTCGAGGGAAATCTGGAAGAGTCGGCGACAGCGACCCGCCGCGATTGGATCGTGCCCGTGGCGCTCGTGCTGTTCGCATGGGTCGTGCGGGAGCTGCGCTGGCTCCAGACCGCGGCCATGATGAACGACGGACCGGAGTTCATCCGACTCGCGCAGCTCATCGCCGCCGGCGATTGGACCACCGCGCTGGCTCACAAGTATCACCCGGGCTATCCGGCGGCGATCGCGGCGGCGCACCTGTTCACGCCGGATTGGGAGCGCGCGGCGCTGGCCGTGTCGGTGCTCGCCGGGGCGCTCGCGGTCGGCGCCCTGTACGCGCTCCTGCGCGAGGGCTTCGAGCGGCGAACCGCGGCGATCGGGGGTTTTCTCCTCGCGGTGCACCCGGTCGCGGTCGAGCTCTCGGACGTGCAGAGCGATCCGCTGTATCTCGCGCTGTTCCTGGCGAGCGCCGCGCTGCTGCTGCGCGCCTATCTGCGCGAGAGCGCCGCGAGCGCGCTGTGCGCGGGCGGCGTGGCGGCGTTCGCCTACGTCACGCGGCCGGAGGGCGTCGGCACGGTCGTCGTCGGCGTGGCGCTCGCCGC
>DATFUE010000171.1:0-4975 GCA_035261165.1 Myxococcota bacterium | reverse complement strand
GTCGAGGATCATCGCCGACTGAGTGGACTCGTCGAACGCCGGCCAGTGCGGCAGACCGGGTCCGTTGGGATCGCCGGTCTTCGCGAACTGGAGCCATTGACGGCTCATCAGATCCGACATCGCAAGGTCGTTCGGGCCCGGCGGCCCGCCCCACAGGCCGAGATTCCCGAAGACGTAACCGAGCTCCGCTCCGTGATTGGCGCCCTCGGGTGACTCCGGCGTGTGGTGGTCGAAGTAGAAGACGAACGCCTTGCCCTTTCCCTTGCGCGCCTGCAGGCGGGCCCAGGCCCAGGTGCCCCAGGCGAACGCGGTGTCGCGGAACAGGTTCTGGCTGGACTTCGCGGCTTCGGCGTCCGTCGCGTGCGGGTACGCCCCGAGAACCGCGTCGGCGCGCGCGCCGTAATCTGCGCGCACCTCCTCCTCCCATGACTCGGTCGTGACTCCCGGGCGCGCGAACATCGCCCCTTCGTCGGAGTTCGTCCCGATCAGCACCGCGGTGTCGTTGAAGCGACCAGCGAGATACGCCTCGTACTGGTCGCCGGCGATCACGTCGCCGTCGAGGACGGGCCAGAACGTGGGGATCTGGTGCAGGTCGGCGGCCTTCTGGATCGTCTCGACGTCGAGCTCGCGCGCCGCCCGGAGGTTCGTGGCACCGAGTGACTCGAGGAAGCGCCTCCCGAACGCCTCGGCCACGGAGAGTGACCAGACGAACTGGCCACCTTCCTTGGCAAGCTTGGGCGGCGCGAACGATCCGCCGCTGTCCGAAATGGCGCGCTGAAACAGCCCCTTCGCCGCGGGCGAAGCGGCCAGCATGCTGACCGAGACGCCGCCGGCCGACTCACCGAAGATCGTGACCTGCCCGGGGTCGCCGCCGAACTTCGCGATGTTGTCGCGCACCCAGCGCAGGCCGGCGATCTGATCCTGCAGGCCGAACGTGCCCGAGCCCTTGCCGCTCTCGCGACTGAGCTCGGGGTGCGCGAGAAAGCCGAGCGGGCCCACGCGGTAGGCCACGCTCACCGCCACGACCCCTTGCTTCGCGAGCTTCGTTGCGTCGGTGAGCGGAAAATTGGTGAGCCCGCCGGCGAAGCCGCCGCCGTAGATCCAGACGATCACGGGGAGCCTCTCGTCCGCGGACTTCGCGGGGGTCAACACGTTCAAGTAGAGACAGTCTTCGCTCGTATCCACTTTCGCGCCGGTCATCGCGGCGATCTCGGCGCTCTGCGGGCAGGCCGGGGCGAAGGAATCCGCCTTCCTTACGCCCTTCCATGGGCGCACCGGCTGCGGCGCCTTCCAGCGCAGCTCGCCGACGGGCGGCGCGGCGAAGGGAATGCCTTTGAACGAGCTGAGGCCGTCCGCCGCCACGCCCTGCACCAGGCCGCCCGTGATCAGGATGACGGCGGACGCGAGAGTTTCGGGCATGGGGTCTCCTTTCGCTGTCTTCTGAGACAAGGGCGAACGAGGAGACGCCGTTCCGACACTTCCGGCGAGATTATTTTTCGCGCCCCAGCCAGTCGAGAACCAGAGCGTTCACCCGCGCCGGCTGATCGAGCTGCATCCAGTGGCTGGCGCCCTCGAGCCGCTCGTAGCGCCACTCGCCGGCGACGAAGCCCTTCGAGGCGGTCATCTGTGACTCGGTGAGATATGCGTCGCCCGTGCTCCAGATGCCGAGCGTGGGCACCTTCACGGGCGGGAAGGGCGTGCCCTCGAGGCCGGGCCGCGCGGGGTTCACGTTCGCGCGGTACCAGTTGAGCGCCGCGGTCAGCGCGCCCGGTCGCGAGAGGTCCTCGAGCCAGCGCGGCAGCTCGGAGTGATTGCGCGTCCACTCGCGGAACAGCTTCCAGTCGTTCGCGCGCAGCGCGTCCTCGGCGATGCCTTCGTACTGGAAGAACAGCATGTACCAGCTCTTCTCGCGCTGCTCGATGCCCGTCTCGAAGAACGACCCGAAGTGACCGACGGAGAGCGCCGCGAAGCGATCGACCTTCTCGGGTGCGAACATCGCGAGCCCCCAGCCGAGCGCCGCGCCCCAGTCGTGACACACCACGTGCGCGCGCGCGATGCCCAGCGCGTCGTAGAGGCCGAGCGTGTCACCCAGCAGTGTAGGCAGCGCGTATGCGTCCACCCCCTCCGGGCGATCCGACAGCCCGAAGCCGCGCAGGTCCGGCGCGATCACCCGGTACCCCGCCTCGACGAGCGCCGGCACCTGGTGCCGCCACAAGCTGGACGAATCCGGGAAGCCGTGCAGCAAAAGCACGGGCGCGCCCGAGGCGGGTCCATGCTCGCTCACGTGGAGCCGTACGCCGTTCACTTCGACCAGACGACCGGGGAGACTCATGGCTTCCTCTCCTCGATTCGCGGCAGCTCGAACGCTCGCACCGGCGGCGGCTCGCCGGCGAAGCGCTCGACTTGCACGAGCGCGTGCTGGCCCGAGCAGCCCTGGGAGAGCTTGGACGTGCCGACGTCGCGAGTCAGTACGTTGGGGTTGCCGTGCCTGCAGGTCGCGATCTCGGCGCGTGAGTCGTCGGGGTCGAACCAGGCGCCGGTCGAGAGCTGCACGACGCCGGGGCGGACGTCGTCGCTGACGACCGCGCCGGCGAGACAGCTGCCGCGCTCGTTGAAGAGGCGCACGACGTCGCCGCTCGCGATGCCGCGCGCGGCGGCGTCGCCGGGGTGCATGCGCATGGGCTCGCGGCCGCGGACTTTGGCGGCTTGACTGTAGGCGCCGGCGTCGAGCTGGCCGTGCAAGCGGGTGGCGGGGTTGTTGGCGACGAGCGCGAGCGGGAAGCGCGCGGCGCGCGGGGAGCCGAGCCACTCGTCGCCCTCGAGCCAGACGGCGTGACCGGGGCAGTCGTCGTAGTGGAAGCGCGCGATCGTCTCGGAGAAGAGCTCGATCTTGCCGCTCGGGGTCTTGAGCGGCTCGGCGTCGGGATCCGCGCGAAACCCGGAGAACAGGACGCGCTCGGACTCCGAGTCGGGAACCGCGACCGACCCGCGCGACCAGAACTCCGCGAAGTCGGGCGCGTCGGCGCCGGCTTCCGCGAGTGACTCGCGGATCCGCGCCCAGAAGTGCTCGAGCCAGGCGCGCTCGTCGCGGCCTTCGCTGAAGGCTTCGCGCGCGCCGAAGCGCTCGGCGAGCGCGGCCAGGATGTCGTGGTCGTTGCGCGCCTCGCCCACGGGATCGACCGCGCGCTTCATGGCGATGATGCGCGCGTCGGCGCGGCCCGACCCGATGTCGTTGCGCTCGAGCGACGTGGTCGCGGGGAACACGAGGTCGGCGTGGCGCGCCATCGGCGTCCAGTAGGGCTCGTGCACGATCAGCGTGTCCGGACGAGCGAGCGCGGAGCGAAGGCGATTCAGGTCCTGGTGGTGGTGGAACGGATTCCCGCCCGCCCAGTAGACGAGGCGCACGTCTGGGTAGGTGTGACTCGCGCCGTCGTAGTCGAACGATTCACCGGGCCTCAAGAGCAGGTCCGCGATGCGCGCCACGGGGATGAACGCGCGCACGGCGTTGCGTCCCTCGGACAGCGACGGCAGCGGGAGCGGCGCGCTCGAGCTGCCGAGATCGCCCATCGAGCCGTAGCCGTGGCCGAAACCGCCGCCGGGCAGGCCGATCTGCCCGAGCAGGGCGGCGAGTGACAGCGCGGCCCAGAGCGGCTGCTCGCCGTGCTGCGCGCGCTGCAGCGAGTAGGACACGGTGACGAGCGTCCGCGACGCGGCCATCTGGCGCGCGAGCAGGCGCAGGTCGTGCGCCGCGATGCCGGACTTCTGCTCGGCCCACTCGGGGGTCTTCGCGACGCCGTCGCGCTCGCCGAGCACGTACGCGATGAACTGCTTCCCGCCCTCGCAGTAGCGCTCGAGGAACACCGGATCGTGTAGGCGCTCGGTCACGAGCACGTGCGCGAGGCCGAGCATCACCGCGACGTCGGAGAGCGGGACCAGCGGATACCAACGGGCCTCGGCCTCGGGGACGACGTCGTCGCGCAGCGGGCTGAAATGTGCGATCCGCATTCCGCGCCTGCGCGCGGCCTCCAGGTGTCCGCGCAAGCCGTGGCGCGCGTTTCCGCCGGGCGCGACGAAGGTGTTCTTCAGCGGCAGACCGCCGAACGCGACCAGCAGGTCGGTGTGTTTCGCGATCACCGTCCACGGGGTCGCGCGGCGAAACACTGCGGCCGAGCTGCCCAAGAGGTGCGGCAGCAGCACCAGCGACGCGCCGATGCTGTAGCTGTTGCGGTGCGAGGTGAAGCCGCCGATGCAGTTCAGGAAGCGGTGGAGCTGGTTCTGACTCTGGTGGAACATCCCGGCGCTCGCCCAGCCGTACGAGCCGCCGTAGATCGCCTCGTTCCCGTGCGCGGCGATCACCCGCCGGAGCTCCGCGGCGGCGCGGTCGAGCGCCTCGTCCCAGGTGAGCTCGACGAACGAGTCACTGCCACGGTCGCGCGACGGACCCGGACCGCCCACGAGCCAGCCGCGGCGCGCGACGGGCCGCGCGACCCGGGTCGCGTGGCGCAGGCTGCCGGGCAGGTTGCGCAACAGCGGCGAGGGATCCGGGTCGTGCAGCGGCAGAGCGGCGTCGATTTCGCCGTCGCGCAGGCGCACCGTGAACCCGCCCCAGTGCGAGCTGTGCGTGAGCTCGTCGCGCATGCCGGACCTCCGGAGCGATACTACACCGCGAGGGAAATCGCACCGCGGCTGCGGGCGTGCGAAAATCCCGGCATGTCGGATCGAGAGCCCACCGGCCGCTACTCCACCGCCCGTGTCCTCGACGCCTGGTACGCCGCCTGCCGCAGCGACGACCTGCGCGAGCGCCCGATCGCGCGCACGATCTTCGAGGTCCCGGTGGCGTTCTTTCGCGGCGCCGGCGGCCGCGCCTCCGCGCTCCTCGACCGCTGCGCGCATCGAAACTCGCCGCTGTCACTCGGCTCCGTCGACGCGGCGGGTCACCTCGCCTGCCCCTATCACGGCTGGCGCTTCGACGACA
>DATFUE010000170.1:0-5729 GCA_035261165.1 Myxococcota bacterium | reverse complement strand
AGCCGCCCTGTGATCGATCTCGTGAACGTGTCTCGCCTGTATCACCGCGGCGCCGACGAGATTCACGCGCTCGAGCGCGTCAGTCTGCACGTCGAGCGCCAGCGCTTCGTCGCGCTGATGGGGCCCTCGGGCTCGGGCAAGTCGACGCTCTTGAACGTGCTCGCCGGCCTCGACCGGCCGAACTCCGGCGAAGTCACGGTCGCGGGCAAGCGGCTGAACGAGATGTCGGAGGACCAGCTCGCGGCGTTTCGCGCGCACACGGTCGGCTTCGTGTTCCAGTTCTTCAACCTTATCCCGGTGCTGAACGGGGTCGAGAACGTCGAGCTGCCGCTCCTGCTCACCAACCTCGGGAAGGCGGAGCGCCGGCAGCGCGCGGAGACGGCGCTGCGCATCGTCGGGCTCGCGGATCGCGGCGACCACCGCCCGCGCGAGCTCTCCGGCGGCGAGCAGCAGCGCGTCGCCATCGCGCGCTCGATCGTCACCGACGCCGAGCTGATCGTCGCGGACGAGCCGACCGGCGACCTCGACGCGAAGAACGCGGAAGAGATCCTGTCGCTGCTGCAGACCCTGCGGCGCGACTTCGGCAAGACCGTGGTCATCGTCACCCACGACCCGCGCGCGGAGAAGTGGGTCGACGAGGTGATTCACCTCGACAAGGGCGTGCTGCTCGAGAAGCGCCCCGGGGGAGCCGCGCGCGGCGCGGCGGGAGCCGCGGGATGAAATACCTCCCGCTCGTCTGGCGGAACCTCGGCCGCAACCCGCTGCGCTCGGTGTTGACGGCGGCCGCGATCGCGCTCGCGATCGCGCTGGTCTGCATCCTGCGCACGATGCCCGCCGGGCTCGACGCGATCCTCGCCTCCGCGGCCGCGAATACGCGCATCTCGACTCACAACGAGGCCGGCATCGTGTACTCCATGCCGTACTCGTATCTCGCGAAGGTGCGCGCGGTGCCGGGGGTCGTCGCCGCGATCAGCTGGAACTGGTTCGGCGGCGCGCTCGATCTCACGAAGGGCGTCGAGTTTCCCAACTTCGCGGTCGATCCGGACGGCTTCGCCGAGGTCTACGCCGACTGGGGCCTCGAGCCGAAGGTGCTCGAGGACTTCCGCAAGTATCGGGACGCCGCGTTGGTGGCGCGCCAGACGCTGGAGAAGCACCGCTGGAAGGTGGGCGACGTCATCACGCTGCAGAGCACGGTGTTCCCGGTGACTCTCTCGTTCCGGATCGTCGGCGCCAATCCGAACCAGGGCGGCGCCCTCTACTTCCAGCGCGAGTATCTCGAGCAGGCGCTGGCGGGCGCCGGCGTGCAGTTCGACACCACCGGGATGATCTGGTCGCGAGTCGACGACCCGGAGCGCGTCGCGCCGGTGATGCGCCAGATCGACGAGATGTTTCGCAACAGCGAGGCGATCACCTCGACCGAGACCGAGAAGAGCTTCATCGGGAATTTCTTCGGCGGCTTGAAGCAGCTCGTGATGATCATCCAGATCGTCGCGGCTCTGGTGACCCTGTGCATCGTGTTCATCGCCGCGAACACCGCGAGCATGTCGATCCGCGAGCGCGTGGGCGAGATCGCGATCCTGAAGGCGATCGGCTTCCGCAAGCAGACGATCTTCTCGACCTTGCTCGCGGAGGCCGGGCTGCTCGCGCTCGTGGCGGGCATCTTCGGCGCGGTTGCGGCGTTCGGCATGCTGAAGGCGCTGCAGCTCTACGCCACCGGCGCCGGCCCGCAGCTCGGCCCACTCACTGCGTTCGCCGTCAGCAACGCGATCCTCGTCCAGGCGATCTTCATCGCCTTCTTCATCGGCATCCTCTCCGGCTGGGTGCCCGCGCTCGGCGCTTCGCGGCGCAGCGTGGCGCAGACCCTGCGCGAGGTCTTCTAGGCGGTGGCCCTTCCGCTCTCGTACAGCTGGCGCAGCCTGCTCGCGCGCGGGTCGCGCACCGCGTTCACCGTCGCGGTGATTGCCCTCGTGGTGATCGCGACGACGCTCTTCTGGAGCCTGATCGGCAGCCTGAAACGAACCTTGGTGTCGTCGGGCTCGCCGCACAACCTCATCGTCATGCGCAAGGGCGCGACCAACGACGGCTCGAGTCAGCTGTCACTCGACGCGTATCAGACGATCCGCTTCTTCGAGGGCATCGCGAAGGACCCGGCCGGCAACCCGCTGGTCTCTCCCGAGATCGTGGTTCAGCCGTTCTTTCACACGACCGGGGGCACGCGCGAGAACGTGCTGGTGCGCGGCATCGAAGCGCCTGCGCTGCTGGTGCACGACGAAGTCACCATCGGCGAAGGCCGCATGATCCACCCGTCGAGCGGCGAGGCGGTCGTCGGGCGCATCGTCGCGAAGCGCTACAAGGGCGCGGCGCTCGGCTCGGACCTGCGCTTCGGCAACGCGAACTGGAAGGTCGTGGGCATCCTGGATGCGAACGGCTCCTCGTTCGAGAGCGAGGTCTGGGTCGACGCGCGCGAGCTCGCGAACAACGCGAAGCGGCCTTTCCCCTACTCCGGCTTCCGCGTTCGCGTCGCCGACGGCGCGGACATGGACGCGCTCGCGAGGCGCATTGGCGACGACCCGCGCTGGGCGCTCGAGGCGACGCGCGAGATCGACTACTACAAGCAGCTCTCGTCGACCGCGAACACGCTGTACATCATCGTCGCGGGGCTCGCGGTGTTGGCCGGCATCGGCGCGATGTTCGGCGCGACGAACAACATGTACGCCGCGGTGCAGGCGCGCACCTCGGAGATCGGAACGCTGCGCGCGCTCGGCTTCTCGCGCGGCGCGATCCTCGGCGCGTTTCTCGCCGAGTCCGTGATGACGGCGGCCTTCGCCTTTGTGATCGGGGCGGCGATCTCGTGGCTGCTCGCGATCGCCATCTCCGCCGCGATGGGCGGCATCGGCTTCGCGTCGCAGACGTTCACGACGAACGTCGTGGTGCTGCGCGTCGCGCCGCAGGACCTGCTCATGCCGCTCGGCCTCGCCATCCTGATCGGTGTCTTCGGCGGGCTCGCGCCCGCCGCGGCCGCCGCGCGCCTGCGCCCCGTCGAGGCCCTGCGGAAGGCGTAGAATAAGTCACGAATGGCCGCCGAGTCCCCACGAAACCTGCGCGATGAGCTCGCGGCGCTGCGCATCGATCGCAGCGCACCGGTGGCGAAGAAGCCGAGCCGCCGCCCGCCGCCGCGCTGGCTCGCGGTCGGCGCGGGCGTGCTGTTGGCGCTGGTCGCGCTCGCCGTCTGGCTGTCACTCGGCGGCGCGAGGCCGATCGAGGTCGCCTACGCCTCGCGGGTCGAGGCGGGCGGAGCCGCGCCGTCGGTGGCGGTGCTCTCGGGCTCGGGCTACGTGGTCACCGCCGACAAGTACATCTCGATCGGCGTGCGCATTCCGGGCCGCATCGAGAGGTTCTTCGTCGACGAATCGGATCGCGTGAAGATCGGCGACCCGCTGGTGCAGCTCGACGACCGCGACTACCGCGCCGCGCTCGAGAGTCAGAAGGCGCGCCTGCAGGTGGCGCGCGCGAATTCCGACCTGCACAAGCTGCAGCTCGATCGGCAGCGCAAGCTGCGCGCGCGGAACTACGCCTCGCAGGCCGAGCTGGACAGCGCCGAGACGCAGCTGCGCGTCGACCGCGCGCAGATCGCGCAGCTCGAGGCCGAGATCGCCCAGTCACAGGTCAACCTCGACTACACACTTCTGCGTGCCCCGGCGGACGGCGTGATCCTCGCCAAGCTGAAAGAGGTCGGCGAGATGGCCGTGCCGGGTGGCTTCGCCGGCTCGGGCGATCTGATTCGCATGGCGAACCTCTCCGACCTGCGCGCCGAGGTCGACGTCTCCGAAGCGGATCTCTCGCGCGTGCGCATCGGCCAGCCCGCGGTCGTCGTGCCCGACGCCTACCCGGATCGGCGCTACGACGCCAAGGTCGTGAAGCTGTACCCGCAGGTGAACCGCGCGAAGGGCACCTTGAAGATCGAGGTCGCGATCCAGAAGGCCGACGACTTCCTGCTGCCCGACATGAGCGTGCGCATCCAGTTCTTCGCCGGCGAGGAGCCCGCGAGCGCGAACGGGCCGGCGCTTGTGCTCGCGCCGCGCGCGGCCGTGCGCAGTGATTCGTCCGGGAGCTTCGCGTGGGTGGTCAGCGACGGCCGCCTGCGCCGCCAGTCGCTGCACACCGGCGCCGAGCGCGGCGACCAGATCGCGATCGCCGAGGGCCTATCGGGCGGCGAGGCGCTCGTGGTCGGCGACGCGGCGGCCCTGTACGAGGGCGAGCGCGTGAAGATCGCGGCGGCGCCGCGCTGACTCAGTCTCCGAGATGCACCACCAGCGAGCGCTCGCTCGGGCGGCGCCGGTGCTCCCAGAGATACACACCCTGCCAGGTGCCGAGCGCCAGCCTGCCGCCCAGGATCGGGATCGAGAGCGAGGTCGCGGTGAGCGCGGCGCGCACGTGCGCGGGCATGTCGTCCGGCCCCTCGGTCACGTGGCGGTAGAGCGGGTCGCCCTCCGGCACGAGCCGCGCCAGGAACGCCTCCAGGTCGCGGCGCGCCGACGGGTCGGCGTTCTCCTGGACGACCAGGCTCGCGGAGGTGTGGCGCACGAAGACGGTGCAGAGTCCCTCCTGCCGTCCAGTCTCGCGGACGAACTCGCGCACGAGTGACTCGAGCTCCGCGGTCACTTCGTGCAGACCCGGTCGCGCGGGCGAGACCGAGAGCTCGCGCACCACGGCTAGCGGCCGCCGGTCCCGCGCTGCAGCGCCTTCGACACAGCCGACGCCGCGCTCGACGCGGAATCGCGCACGCGCGCGAGCAGGCGCCGCGCCCAGATGAACTCGGTCGCGAGGATCGCGAGCCCGGCCGGCGCCACGATCAGGCCGGGGCCGGGCAGCACGAGCATCGCGACGCCGAGCACGAGCACGGTTCCGCCGACCACGAGCACCACCATGCGCCGCGCCGCCCGCAGAGTGAGTCGCGCGAGCTCCTCGAGCTCCGCGGGCCCGACCGGCGAGCCGAGCCGCGCCGAGTCGCGCTTCGCGCTGATCACCGAGGCGAGCGCGCCGGCGCCGAGAATCGCCAGGATCACGCACAGCGAGGCGGAGTTCGGGATGTCGACGTGGTGCGCGAGGATCATCTTCACGCCCACGAACGCGAGCAAGAGCACGAGGCTCGCCTTCATGTAGCGGAAGTGCTCGATCATCGGCGCGAGCGCGAAATACAAGCTGCGCAGGCCGAGCACCGCGAACACGTTCGAGCTGAACACCAGGAACGGGTGACTCGTGACCGCGAAGATCGCGGGGATCGAGTCGACCGCGAACATCACGTCGGAAGTCTCGACGAACATCAGCACCACGAAGAGTCGCGTCGCCAGGCGCTTCCCGGACTGCTGGATGAAGAACTTGTGCTCGACGAAGTCGTCGTGGATCGGGTAGACGCGGCGCGCCAGGCGATAGAGCTTGCTCTCCTCGGGGTTCAAGCTGTCGCCGCTTGCGACGAGCATGCGCGCCGCCGAGAAGATCAAGAACGCTCCGAACAGGTACGAGATCCACGCGAAGCGCGCGAGCAGCGCCGCGCCGGCGCCGATCATGATTCCGCGAAACACGAGCGCTCCGAGCACGCCCCAGTACAGCACGCGGTGCTGGTAGGCGAGCGGGACGCGGAAGTAACTGAAGATCAGCGCGATCACGACCACGTTGTCGAGCGAGAGTGAGTACTCGACGACGTAGCCCGTCAGGTACTGGAGCACGGC
>DATFUE010000169.1:0-2835 GCA_035261165.1 Myxococcota bacterium | reverse complement strand
GTGGCCGACCGCTACGCGGGCATGCTCTCGGTGCTGCGCGTGTTCTCGGGCACGCTGCGCAAGGACATGACCGTGCTGAACGCGCGCACCGGCGCGCGCGAGCGCGTCGGCAAGATCCTGCGCCTGCACGGCGAGCAGACCGAGGAAGTGACTCAGGTCCTGCCCGGCCAGATCGCGGCGATCCCGAAGCTCAAGGACACGCACACCGGCGACACGCTGTGCGACGAGAAACACGGGCTCGTGATCGCGATGGAGGCGCCGCCGCACGGCGTGATCTCGTTCGCAGTCGAGGCCGAGAACAAGGGCGAGGAGGACAAGGTCTTCGACGCGCTGCACAGAATCGTGGAAGAGGACAGGAGCCTCACCCTGAAGCGCGACGAGCGCACCGGCGAGTTCCTGCTCACCGGCCTGGGCCAACTGCACATCGAGGTGTCGCTCGAGCGGATCGCGCGCGTGTTTCACGTGAAGGTGAAGCTGAAGCCGCCGAAGGTGCCCTATCTCGAGACGATCAAGGGCCGCGCGGAGAACGTCGAGGGCAAGCTGAAGAAGCAGTCCGGCGGCCGCGGTCAGTTCGGCGTCTGCTATCTCACGGTCGAGCCGGGGGAGCGCGGCTCCGGCGTCGTGTTTCTCGACGAGATCGTCGGCGGCTCGATCCCGCGGCAGTTCATTCCCGCCGTCGAGAAGGGCGTGCGAGAGACCTGCGAGCGCGGCGTGATCGCCGGCAATCGACTCACCGACGTCCGCATCTCGGTGATCGACGGCAAGTATCACACCGTCGACAGCTCCGAGATGGCGTTCAAGACCGCCGGCAGCCTCGCGCTGCGCGCCGCGGTGAACGCGGCGAGGCCCATCCTGCTCGAGCCGATCATGACCTTGAACGTGACCGTGCCGGACCACTTCGTCGGCGACGTCATGGGCAACCTGAACAGCCGGCGCGGGCGCGTCGCCGGAGTCGAAGCCCGAGGTCACGCGGAGGTGATCAAGGCGCACGTGCCGATGGCCGAAGTGCTTTCGTACGCATCCGACTTGACGAGCATGACCGGTGGTCAGGGCAGCTTCGAAATGGAGTTCTCGCACTACGAGGAAGCGCCCGTGCTCGTCCAGGATCGGGTCGTCGCCGAGGCTGCCAAGCACCGACACGCCGAAGAGTAGCGTCCGGGCGCGCCACGCCTTCGGAGCCGCGGAGGTGGCGTGAACTCAGATCCGAACGAGATCCTCGAGAGTCTCGGGCCGGCCCGCCGCTACGCCGACCCGAGCAGCCCGGTCGCGGCGCGCATGATGGCGGCCAGCGGCGCCCTGCCCCTGCCACCGCCCCAGCTGCTGTCCGTGCTGTACGCGCTGACCCTGGATCCCGACGCCGCCGTCAACGAGCGCGCGAGCGCGTCGCTGCGGGCCCTTCCGGACGGCGTGTTCGACGCCGCGCTCGCGGCGAAGCTCCACCCCGACACACTTTCGTGTTGCGCCCAGGTCTTCAAAGACAACGGCCCGCGCATGGAGAAGATCGCCCTCAACCCCGCGACATCCGACGCCACCTGCTGCTTCCTCGCGACGCTGTCGTTTCCGCGCGTCGTCGAGATCCTGTCGCACAATCAGGTGCGCCTGCTGCGCTGCGAGACGCTGGTCGAGGCGCTGGGCGAGAACCGTCTGACGGGCATGGCGACGATCGACCGCATCCTGCACTTCCTCGGCGTCGAGCGCGGCGAGCACGAAGAGGTCGAGACCGAGAGCAAGCCCGAAGAAGTGCCGCTTCCGCCCCCGCCCGAGCCGAGCGCCGATGCGGCGGCGCCGGTGGACCTCAACGACGCGAGCGACATTCCCGCCGAGCTCGTCGAGGAGACCGAGAAGGAGCTCGACGAGGACGAGAAGGAGGAGCGCAGCAAGAACATCATGGCGCGCATCGGCACGATGTCGATCATGGAGAAGATGAAGCTCGCGCGCTTCGGCAACACCGACGCGCGCGCCCTCCTGGTGCGCGATCGCAACAAGCTGGTCGCCTCGGCGGCCATCCGGAATCCGAAGATCGGCGAGGCGGAGATCGAAGGCTACGCGCGCTCGCGTCAGCTCTCGGACGAAGTGATTCGCATCATCTCGAACAATCGACAATGGACCCGGAACTACGGCGTGAAGCGCGGCCTGGTCATGAACCCGAAGTGCCCGTCCGGGAGCGCGATCAAGTTCCTTAACTTCCTCACCGATCGGGACTTGGGCGCGATCATGCGCAGCCGCGACGTCCCGGGACCGATCTCGAGCCAGGCGCGTCGCATCCTCGCCCGCAAGGGAAAGAAGTAGATGGGGACGGCCGATCGCGAAGCGCACGAGATCCACGGCAAGGTGGTCTACTTCGGACCCACCGGCGCCGGGAAGAGCGCGAATCTGGCATTCATCCAGCGCAAGCTGAAGCGCGAGCACCGCGGCGAGCTGAAGAAGCAGACCGCGCGCGATGGCGCGACGACCTACGACGTGCTGCCCGTGTCACTCGGCGCCGTGCGCGGCTACAAGACGTCGATCCTGATCTCGACCGTGCCCGGCGCGCCGCAGGCCGCGGCCGTGCGCCGCGAGCTGTTGAAGGACGTGGACGGGATCGTATTCGTCGCGGACCTCCGCCCCGAGCGACACGACGCGACATTGGCGTCGGCTTCCGAGCTGCGCCGACTCCTCGCCCTGCAGGGGCGCAAGATGGACGACGTGCCGCTCGTGCTGCAGTTCAACCGCCGTGATCAGGTCGACGAGAACGCGGTCGAGCGCCTGCACCGCAAGCTCGGCCTCCACGGCGCCTGCTTCG
Organism: Myxococcota bacterium; assembly: GCA_035261165.1. Taxonomy (GTDB): domain Bacteria; phylum Myxococcota_A; class UBA9160; order SZUA-336; family SZUA-336; genus VGRW01. The sequence goes on along the minus strand of DATFUE010000169.1, from coordinate 53 downwards.
AAGCCGTCGCGTCGGAGGGCACGGGCGTCCTGCAGACACTCACGACTCTCTCG
>DATFUE010000168.1:0-3262 GCA_035261165.1 Myxococcota bacterium | reverse complement strand
GAGCGCATGGTCGGCGCGTACGAGGACCCGTATCTCCTGATTCACGAGAAGAAGATCTCGAACATGCGCGAGCTCGTGCCGCTGCTCGAGGCGGTCGCGCGCTCGGGCAAGGCGCTCGTGATCATCGCCGAGGACATCGAGGGCGAAGCGCTCGCGACCCTGGTGGTGAACAAGCTCCGCGGCACCCTGAACGTGGCCGCCTGCAAGGCGCCGGGCTTCGGCGATCGCCGCAAGGCGATGCTCGAGGACATCGCGGTGCTCACCGGCGGCAAGGCGCTCTCCGAGGATCTCGGCGTGAAGCTCGAGAACGTGACTCTCGCGGATCTCGGCCGCGCGAAGCGCGTGCTGCTCGAGCGCGAGAACACGACGATCATCGGCGGCGCCGGAAAGAAGTCCGACATCGAGGGCCGGATCGCGCAGATCCGCAAGCAGATCGAAGAGACGGACTCGGACTACGACCGCGAGAAGCTGCAGGAGAGACTCGCGAAGCTCGCCGGCGGTGTCGCGGTGATTCGCGTCGGCGCGGCGACCGAAGCGGAGCTGAAGGAGAAGAAGGCGCGCGTCGAGGACGCGCTGCACGCCACGCGCGCGGCGGTCGAAGAGGGCATCGTCGCCGGCGGCGGCGTGGCGCTCGTGCGCGCCGAGAAGGCGCTCGGTGATCTCGAGCTCGAGGGCGACGAGGCGCTCGGCGCCGACATCGTGCGCCAGGCGCTCAGCGCGCCGCTGCGCCAGATCGCCGAGAACTCGGGCCTCGACGGCTCCGTCGTGCTCTCGCGCGTGCGCGAGAAGAGCGGTGACTTCGGGCTCAACGCCGCGACCGAGCAATACACCGACCTGGTGAAGGACGGCATCATCGACCCGACCAAGGTCGTGCGCAGCGCGCTGCAGAACGCGGCGAGCGTCGCGGGCCTGCTCGTCACCACCGAGTGCGCGGTCGTCGACAAGCCGCAGCCGCCCGCCGGTCCTCCCGGTGGCGCACCCGACATGGGGGGCATGGGAGGAATGGGCGGTATGGGTGGCATGGGCGGCATGGACTTCTGATCTCCAGCGCGGCGCGCTAGAACACCACGGTCCGGCGGCCCAGCGCGACGATGCGATCGTCGAGGTGGGCGCGCACCGCGCTGGCCAGCACCATGCGCTCGACGTCGCGGCCCTTGCGCACGAGATCCTCGACGGTGTCTCGGTGCGAACAGGCGACGACGTCCTGCGCGATGATCGGGCCCTCGTCGAGGTCCGACGTCGCGTAGTGTGCGGTCGCGCCGACGAGCTTCACGCCGCGCTCGTGCGCCTGGTGATACGGCCGCGCGCCGACGAACGCGGGCAACGTGCTGTGGTGGATGTTGATGATGCGCTCGGGGAAGCGCGCGATGAACTCCGCCGAGAGCACCTGCATGTAACGGGCGAGCACGATCACGTCGATCTTCTCGCGCTCCAGCAGCGCCAGCTCGCGCGCCTCTTGCGCGGCCTTGTTCTGCTTGTCGATCGGGAACACCTGGAAGGCGACACCGAACTGCGTCGCGATCGCGCCGAGCTCCGGGTGATTCGACACGACCAGCGGAATCTCGCAGCGCAGCTCGCCGAGCCGGTGGCGGATCAACAGGTCGTAGAGACAGTGCTCGAAGCGCGAGACGAAGATCGCCATGCGCTTCGGCCGGTCCGCGTAGCTGATGCGCCAGCGCATCTGGTAGCGGCCGCACTCGCTGCGCAGCAGCTCCTCGAGCTCCGCTCGTGGCAGGTCGAGGTCCGTCAGGTCGAAGTGGATGCGCTGCGTGAAGATCCGCTCGACCGGGTCGAGGTGCTGCTGCGCCTCGCGGATGTTCGCACCGTGGCCGTGCAAGAGCGACGCGAGCGCCGCGACCAGGCCCTTGCGATCGGGACAAGAGACGACGAGCGTCGCCGTGTCAGTCACTCCGTGTCTCCCGCGGGTGACTGCGCGAGCGCGATGCACGCTTGCCGGGCCGTGCGGCCGCTGCGCGTGCCGCGCTCGAGCGCGAAGCGCAGCACCGCGCGCTCGAACTCCTCGGGCGCGCTGCGACCGTCGAGGCCGAGAACGCGCGCGTGGTGGCGGGCGATGCGCAGATACGTCTCCTGATCGAACGCGAAGAACGGCAGCAAGAGACCGAAGCGATCCGAGAGCGAGACCTTCTCTTCGGCGGCCTCGCCCGGGTGCAGGAGGCCGTTCTGGTCGAGCACCGCCTCGCGATTCTCCGAGATGCGCTCCGGAATCAGGTGGCGGCGATTGGACGTCGCGATCACCAGCGCGTTCGCCGGCCGCGCCTCCAGACCGCCGTCGAGCTCCGCCTTGAGCTGCTTCCAGCTCGTGTCTCCCTCCTCGAACGAGAGGTCGTCGCAGAACACCGCGAAGCGCTCCGGCCGCGCCCGCAGCGCGGGCCAGATGTCGGACAGCTCGACCAGCGCGTCGCGGCGCACCTCGACGAGCCGGAAGCCGGCGGCGCCGAACTCGCCGAGCAGCCCGCGCACCGCCGACGACTTGCCCGTGCCGCGCTCGCCGTAGAGCAGCGTGTCGAGCGCGGGCCGTCCCGCGGCGAACGCCGCCACGTTCGCGCGCAGCCGCGCGACCGAGCGCTCGACGCCGATCAGCTCGTCGAGCGGGTACACATCCGGGTGTTGGATCGGCTCGAGCCGACCCGCGCGCCAGCGGTAGGCGAGCGTCTCGCCGCGCTTGCGCGCGCGCGGTGGTTTGGCGCGCACCGCGGCCATCGCGCTCAGAGCTTCAAGCGGCTTCGCGTTCCCGAACCGCGCGGCGCGAGCAGACCGACCAAGATACCGACGAGCGTGATCGCGGAGCCGGTTGCCAGGGTCTTCCAGCGCGCGGTCGCGTTCGCGCGCGAAGCGTCGTCCTCGAGCACGCGGTTGCGCTCCTTGATGCTCGCGAGCTCCTCGAGCTGGGCGGTCTGCTGACTCAGCTTCTGGTCGAGCTCGCTGGCGCGCGCCTCCGCGGCGGCGAGCTTCTCGCGCACCTTCGGCAGCGCGACGTTGGGCGGCTCCTCGTTCGACAGATCCCCTGCGGGAATCCAACCCTCGACGCCTTCCACGCGCACCTGCACCCACTCGCCGGCGCCGCTGAGCTTCTGCGCGGGCGCGCCCATGCCGAGAATCTTCAGGATTCGGAACTCGAGCCCGGGGCCCGCGCGCAGGTAGACGCGCACGTCGCCACTGATGTAGTCCGCGCGCGCGCGCGACGCGCCGAGCACACAGACCCCGAGAACCACGACTGCCGCAATCACCCTCACGGCAGACT
>DATFUE010000167.1:0-7393 GCA_035261165.1 Myxococcota bacterium | reverse complement strand
CCGGGCACGCGCGGGACGCTCTCCGGGGTGCCGATCGACACCTACGTGTACGGCGCCTGGTTCGACGCGGACGGAAAGACGGGCGTGGCGGTCGGTCTGGCCGGAACGATCCTGCGCTCGACGGACTCGGGGGCGAGCTGGGCGCCGGTGAAGACGGCCTTCACGCAGGACCTCTTCGGCGTGGGCGGCTGGGGCTCGCACGTCGTGGTCGCCGGGGAAGGCGGGCTGCTCGCGATCTCGACCGACGGCGGACTCACTTTCGAGCCGGCCAAGTCACCTCCCCTGCCCGTGCCACTCACCGACGTGGACTTCGGCGACGAGCGGCGCGCATACGCCGTCGGTCCGCGCGGCCTGGTGCTGCGCTCGACGGACGGCGGCGCGAGCTTCGCGCTGGTGCATCCGGGGAAGGGACCATGACCGGGGCGGAACGCTTCGCGCGCTTCTTCGCGCGGCGGAAGAACTGGTTCGCGCTGGTGATCGCGGTCATCACCGCGTTCTTCGCGATCCAGATGCGGCATCTCGAGATCTACACGCAGTTCCTCGATCTCCTGCCGCGCAATCACCCGTTCATCCGCAACTACGAGGCATATCGCGACATCTACGGCAACGCGAACACCGTGGTGGCCGCGGTGGTCGTGCGCGACGGCGACATCTACCGGCCGGAGATCCTGCGCGCGATCCAGAAGCTCACGAGCGAGCTCGACTCGTCGGTCGTCTCGGCGGAAGTGAACGCACACCCGGCGAGTTACTACGTGACACCTCACGGTGTCATCGGAACCGCGGTGCATGCGCTGGTCGCGTTCGCCGATCGCCTGTTCCACCCGAACAGCGCGTTCGAGACCGAGACCGGAGTCGACCACAACCTGGTCACGAGCCTCACCGACCGCACTGCTCGAGACTCGCGCGTCCAGCTCGACGGCACGCTGACCTCGAACCAGCTGGTGGAGGAGATCCCGGAGGGCGCGGCGGCGCTCGCCGACTTGCGCGAGCGCGTGCGCCGCAATCCGTCGGTCTTCGGCGTGCTCGTGTCTCCGGACGAGAAGGCCGCGCTGGTGCGCGCCAGCTTCGTCGAGACGCGCCTCGACTACGGCGCGCTCTTCAAGCACATGCAGCAGGCGAAGCGCGGCGTCGAGGCCGAGTTCCCGGTCGACGTCTACATCACCGGCCAGCCGCTGCTGTTCGGCTGGGCGTACGCGTTCGCGACCGAGATCCTGCTGGTGTTCGCCTCGACCCTCGCGGTCTCGGTGCTGCTGTTGTGGGCCTACTTCCGGCGCTTCTACGGCGTGTTCCTGCCGATGTCGGGCGCCGCCGTGAACGTGATCTGGGGCCTCGGCTTCGCCGCGTGGCTCGGCTACAACCTCGACCCGCTCGTGCTCGTGGTTCCCATGCTGATCACGGCGCGCGCGATCAGTCACTCGGTGCAGTTCGTCGAGCGCTTCTACGAGGAGTACGAAGCCCTCGGTGACAAGGACGAAGCCTGCATCCGTTCCATGGCGGAGCTCCTGCTGCCCGGCACGCTCGCGATCCTGACCGACGTCTTCGGCTTGCTGACGATCGGGCTCGCGACGATCCCGCTCATGTCGAAGCTGGGTCTTCTGTGCGCGTTCTGGGCCACCTCGATCCTGGTCACCGAGATGCTGCTGAACCGGTTGCTCATCCTGTATCTCCCCGCGCCGACCGAGCGCCTGCACCGCATCTCGCCGCTCACCGCGCGCGTGCTCGCGCTCGCGTCGCGGGTGGTGGTGTCGCGGCGGGGCGCCTGGCTCGTCACGGCCGCCTTCGCGGTCCAGACGGCGGTGTGCTTCTTCCTCGCGCTCGAGGTCCCGGTCGGGGACAACCGGGCGGGGACCCCGATCCTCTACCCCGACTCGGAGTTCAACGTCGCCGCGCACGAGATCGCGAGCCGCTTCTACGGGCTCGACGATCTGCTCGTGGTCGCGACGTCGAACGCGCCCGGCCGCGTCTACGCGCCCGACTCGTTCAAGTTCGTCGAGTCATTGCAGCGCGCGCTCGAGGCGGACGAGAACGCGGGCGGAAGTCTCTCGCTCGTCGACCTGCAGAAACAGACGAGCCGGTTGTTCCACAACGGCGATCCGCGCTGGGCGATGTGGATGCAGACGACGTCGGAGATCGCGGGTATCTCGTATCTGATGGAGACGAGCGTGCCGGCGCCGGGCATCCTCGATCCGTACCGCTCGCGCGACAGCTTGTCGCTGGCGGTCCGCGTGTTCTACCGCGACCACCGCGCCGACACGGTGACCCAGGCGATCGAGCGGCTGGAGGAATTCGCGAAGGACGTCCGACTCGACGGCGGCCTGGCGGTTCGGCTCGTGCCGGCCGAGCAACCCTGGTGGCGAAAGGCGCGCTGGGTCGACGCGCTGCTCGGGCCGCTCCGACCCAGCTTGGAAGTGACCACCCAGGGGGCCGGGAAGACGCGCACCGTGCTGCCGGTTCCGCGCGGCGCGACTCACGTGGACGGGCCCAACGGTCTCGCCGCCGAGATTCGCCGCGGGTCCGGCTTCCGCGCGCCCTACGAGCTGTGGATCAAGGCCGGTGACGAGTGGAAGCTGCAGCCGAGCGGCACCTGGCTGCACGACGGCGTCGAGCTGCGCTACGCCGCGGGCAGCATCGGGGTGCTCGCCGCCGCGAATCAGGAAATCGAGGTGAGTCACGGTCTGTCGCTGGTGATCGTCTTCGCCGCGACCTTCGGCGTGCTGTTGTTGTCGTATCGCTCGGTGATCCTGTCGCTGATCACGCTGGCCTCGCTGGCGAGCGGCTCGCTGGCCGCGCTCGCGCTGCAGTCGGTGCTGCAGATCGGCATCGACGTGAACACGCTGCCGGTGCAGGCGATCGGCGTCGGGCTCGGCGTCGACTACGCGATCTATCTCGTCGACCGCATCATCCGCGAGCGCACGCGCCTGCCGACCCGCGAAGCCGCGATCCAGCACGCGATCAAGACCACCGGCATGGCGATCACGTTCACCGCGTCGACCCTGGTGGTCGGGATCGCGTTCTGGATCCCGATCTCGAGCCTGCGCTTCTCGGCGGAGATGAGCCTGCTGCTGTCGGTGCTGATGATCGTCGACGCGCTCGGCGCGATCCTGCTCGTGCCCGCGCTGATCCACCTGCTGCCGAAGTGGATGCTCGGCCGATTGGCGTGACTCAGAGCGGCTCGAGCTTCTGGTATCCGCCGCGCCAGTAGACGAGTGGCTCCAGCTCGGCGTCGATGGCCGCCGCCTCCACGGATCCGACGTAGACGATGTGATCGCCCGCGTCGACCACGTCCCGCACCTTGCAGTCCAGGCTCGCCAGCGCGTCGGGGATGAGCGGGCAGCCGGTCGCACCGGTCTTGCAGACGAGCCCGTCGAAGCGGATCGCCTCGCGCTTCTTGTCCGCGAACAGGTTCGAGAGCGCACTCTGCTCGCGGGCCAGGATGTTCACCGTGAACGCGCGCGAGGCGTGAATCAGCTTGTTCGTGTTCGAGGCCTTGTCCGCGCAGACGAGCACGAGCGGCGGATCCAAGCTCACCGACGAGAACGCGGATACGGTCATGCCCAGGCGCTCGCCCGCGTGCGCCGAGGTCACGATCGCGACGCCGCTCGGCCAGCTGCCCAGGGTGTGCCGGAAGGTGTCTCGGTCGACGCTCACGACGCGCGACTCACTGCACCGCGACCCGGGCGACTTCGCTGAACTTGATCCGGCCGGAGCTGGCGGTGAAGCCGCCGACCGGCTGCTTCCCGTAGGCGGTCTCGACCGCGCCGTGCGGCGAGGAGAGCTCCGTCCCGTAGAAGAGCACGGCGACCAAGGGCGCGCTGCCGGTCTGCGCCGGCGCGCGCAGCTTCCAGGTCGCTCTCACCGTCGAGAACTTCCCGGCGGCCACATCGGTCTTGATGTCCGTGACGTTCACATAGCTGATTCCCGGCGGCAGCGCGGGATTCCGCCCGTCGGTGAACTTGGTCTGCGGGTTGCCGTCGGGCCCGATCACCCGCGGCTTCTCGAGCACGAGCCAGCCGCGCGCGGGTGCCGGCGAGGCTTGCCAGCGCTGATTCGAGTCGACCAGCGCGATGCCGAGCACCGGCGCCGAGCCGCCGTACACCTCGACCGTGACTTCGACCTCCTGCCCGGCCTTCACGCTCGAGGGCGCGCCGAGTTTCACCGTGGTGGCGGAGTCGATCTTCTGGATCCCGGCGATCAGCGCGTCGCGCTCCGCGGGCGTGAGCTTCGCGTACGGCGAGTCCGCGACCGCGCTCTTGATCTTGGCGAGGTGCTTGTTGGCGGCGACCTCCGCCGACGCCCGCGTCGGCGAAACACCCTGGAACTGATCCTCCGACACCGAAGAGTGACAGCCCGCGCAGAACGGCGCGACGTCCGTCACGTAGTCGGGCGTTCCGCCGGGATACGCGGCGGCGGGGGAAGCGAGCACGGCGCAGGCGAGCGCCAGCGAGAACGCGGCAAATCTCTTCACGGCTCAGAACTCCTCGTGGCAGTTGCGACACGCGGCGACGAGCGGCTCACGCGCCAGGAACGCGAGCTCGGCCGAGCGCCCGGTCGGATGGGCTTCGTGGCACTGTACACAGTTCAGCGCGAAGTTGGGCAGGTTGTGGACTTCGATGCTGTGGAACGCGTCGGCGCGCTTCCGCGAGTACTTCGCGTGACACTGCGCGCAGTCCTCCCGCCACAGCGGGTGCGCCATCGCATCGGGCTCGGCGAAGCGTCCGAGCACGTACTGCGCCGCGTCGCGCGCGGCGAGCAGCTTCACGCGGACCCGGTTCGGGAAGCTCGCGCCGCGGTGACACGTGATGCAGCGGAACTCGCGATCGCGCGCGAGATGCGCCGAGGCGAGGTTCACGGCCGGGATCGCCGCGAAGTCGCGGGCCTTCGCGGCGTGCAGCGGCGTGTCTGCGGCGAGGTGACAGCTCGTGCAGAAGGCGTCGTTCGCCTCGAGCGCATCCGTCGCGAGCCAGCCGAGCGGCGCGCTCGCGGCGACCGCGACCAGTCCTATCCAAACGCTGCGGCGCACTCGCCGCGCATGCTACCCGGCTAGCGCCCGCGCTGCACGAGCACGAGCGCGAGGTCGGAGACGTTGGTGTCCGTCGGTCCAGTGACGTACAGATCGCCGAGCGCGGCGAGCAGCCGGTGCGAGTCGCTGCGCGCGAGGTGGCCGCGGACGTCGAGGCCGAGCGCGGCGGCGCGCGCGAGCGAGGTCGCATCGCCGAACGCGCCGGCCGCTTGTGTCGCACCGTCGCTGCCGTCGGTGCCGGCACAGAGCGCCGTGAAGTCGCGCTCGCCGGCGAGCGCGAGCACCAGGCGCAGCGCCAGCTCCTGCGCCCGCCCGCCGCGCCCCGCACCGCGCACCACGACCGTCGGCTCCCCGCCCGCGATCAACAGCTCGGTGCCGTCCGTGCGCGCGCGCCGCGCCGCGTCGGCGAGTGAGCGCGCCACGGCGTCGACCTCGCCGTGAAGCAGGTCGGGCAGGACGCGCGGGCGCAGCCCGCGTGTCTCGGCCGCGCGCTCCGCCGCGCGCAGCGCGACGTCGAGCGACGCGACCACGCGCAGCGACGCGCGCTCGAGCGCGGCATCGCCTGGCTTCAGCGTCTCGGGCAGCTCGCCGGCGCAGCCGCGTTCGAGGCGCGCGCGCGCCGCGCCCGGGATCTCGGCCAGCAGTGCATGCGCGCGCAGGACCTCGAGCGCGTCCGCGAAGCGCGTCGGGTCCGCGCTGACCGGGCCGGAGCCGAGGTCTTCGAGCGCGTCGCCGCGGACGTCGGAGACCGCGAAGCCGTGGATCGGCCGGCCGCGGGCGGCGCGGGCGAGCCCGCCGCCCTTCAGCGCGGAGAGGTGACGCCGAACGGTGTTGAGCTCGTGGATCCCCGCGGCGCTGCGCAGCAGGAGCTCGGTCGTGCGCCGCTTGTCCGCCAGCGAGAGCCCGGGCGCGGGCGCGCACCAGAGCGCGGAGGCGCCACCGGACAGCAGTACGAGCAGCTGCTCGTCCGCGCCGAGTGACCCCGCGAGCGCGAGCGCCTCGCGCGCCGCCGCTTCACCGCGCGCGTCGGGCAGCGGATGCGCCGCTTCGCGAACCGCCAGGCGCCCGAGCGGCCGCGCGTGCTCGTCCTTCGTGGTGACCGCGCCGCGGGCGATGCGCGGGCCGAGCACGCGCTGCGCGGACTCGGCCATGGCGGCGGCGGCCTTCCCGGCCGCGAGCAGCACGAACGGCCCCGGGCCCGGATCCTCTCGCGCGAGTGCGCGCTCCAGCGCCCGGCCCGCGTGCACGGCGTCGAGCGCCGCGCGGTGCAGCTCGGCGAGCCGCGCGCGCGCGCTCACTCCGCGCGCAGCGGCTCGAGCACGATCTCGATGCGCCGGTTGCGCTGGCGCCCCGCGGCGTCGGCGTTGCTCGCGATCGGCCGGTGCTCTCCGTAGCCCGTCGCCGCGAGCTGCTTTTCCGACACGCCCGCGGCGGCGAGGAACTTCGCGACCGTGACCGCGCGCGCGACCGAGAGGTCCCAATTCGACGCGAAGCGCGCGGTGTGAATCGGCACGTCGTCGGTGTAGCCCTCGACGTGGATCTCGCGGTCCGTGACCGCCTTGATCCCCGTGGCCACCTTCGTGAGCACCTTGCGGCCCTCGGGCTTGATCTCGGCGCTGCCGGAATCGAACAGGATCTGGTCGACCGCGCGCACCTGCAGGCGCCCGCGCAGCTCCTCGATCTCCACCTGTCCGCTCTTCAGCTCGGCCTTCAGTGACTCGACGAGTCCGTTGTAGGTGCCGGACATGCGCGCGATTTCGTCTTCTTTGATCGCGCGCGCCGTGCGCTCCGCCTCGAGCGCCTCGCGCAGCGCACCGAGCCCCGCGCGCTCCGACTCGATCTGCTTCAGGAGCTCCGCGCGCTCGGCGTCGAGCGCGCTCTTCTCGAGCAGAAGCTTCTCGCGCCCTTTGCTCGCGTCCAGCATGCCGCGCTTGCAAGACACGAGATCCGAGGCGAGCGCCCGCTGGCGCGCCACCTCCGCGTTGTACCTACCCGGAGCCACGCACGCCGTTGCGACGAGCGCCGCGCACGCGAGCCAGCTCGCGCGCCTCAAGTCAGAACGTCCCGCCCGAATGCGATCCGCGCCACCTGCTCGATCCTCTCCACCGGCTCGATCTTCAAGTTCGAGATCCGATCCGCCGGAATCTCGACCAAGTCCTTCTCGTTGGCAGCGGGGATCAACACGTGCGTCACCCCCGCGCGCCGCGCCGCGAGGATCTTCTCCTTGATCCCGCCCACGGGCAAGACCTTGCCGCGCAGCGTGATCTCACCGGTCATCGCCAGGTCGGGGGGAACCGGCTTGTCGAGCAACAGGCTGAGGAGCGCCGTCACGATCGCGATGCCCGCGCTCGGGCCGTCCTTCGGGATCGCCCC
>DATFUE010000166.1:0-9776 GCA_035261165.1 Myxococcota bacterium | reverse complement strand
GACGTTCGTCGCCCCGACGATCTGGGGCGGCACGGGCCGGTTCACGGCGCCGGCCCACAGCGCCAGCGTGGGCACGCCGCCCGGCGGCGCAGCGGCAGTGCGGCCGTCGATGTTCACGTAGTGGGCGACCTTCGCGGCGCGCTCGGGCGTCGACAGGAACGTGTGCGACACGGTCGTGCCGAGCGAGTGCCCCATCAGGTCGACCTGCGTGGCGCCCGTCTTTGCCAGCGTTTCGGCGATCAGCGCGTCCAGACGTGCAAGCACGGTGGGCAGAATCGTCGAGATCGCGGACGAGTCGTACTCGAGCACCGCGATGTGATCCGCCGGGTAGCCGTTGCTGGTGAAGCGCATGGCCTGTGATTCGAACTGCGCCCCGGAGCCCGATCCGCCGTGCACGAAAATGATCGGGTTCGGCACCGGCCTCGGAAAATCGAGCTCGCCGGTCGAACCGGCGGGCGGCGCGGCGAGCAGCAGCGCCACCACGGCGAGCGCGCGGACGAGCCACGCGGATGCGCACATGACGAAAGTCTTCCTCTTCACGGCCTTCCCTCCCTCATCTCAGTCACTCACTGACTCATGCGCGCCGAGTCTAAGCGCCCCCATCTCTGCGGGTCGATCCGTTTCCGACACAAACCCCGCCGTCGGGGTTTGTGCCACGGGCACAACCGCCCGCGGTGAGTCGCTCCAGGAGCAGGGTCACGTGCTCCGGGCCCGGGAGCTGCGCGATCTCGTCTCGGATCCGTTCGGCGCTGCGCCGATAGGTCGGGTCCCTCAGCACGAGCGACGCCGCCTCATGCACCAAGGTCGGCGTGGCCGTCACGGCGTCGAGCGCGCGCGCGACCCCGAGCGCCTGGCAGCGCGCCGCGTTCAGGGGCTGATCGGCGCCCATGGGGATCAGCACCATCGGCAGACCGTGTGCCAGCGCGCTCGTCACGCTGCCCGAGCCGCCGTGCGAGACGACCAGATCGCAGCGCGGCAAGACTTCGGCCTGTGGCAGGTAGCGCTCGATGCGTACGTTCGGCGGCTGCGGGCCGAGCTCGGCTGGATCGAAGTCGCGGCCGACCGTGACGACGAGCTGAGTCGGGAGGTCGCGCAGACCTGCGAGCACGCGTTGGAACAGATCGCCGGACTCCATGTTGAAGATGGTGCCGAGCGTGAAGTAAACCGTTGGCGGATCGCTCCTTCGACCGCCACCGGGAGTGAGCAAGCGCACCGAGTGCGCGGTCGCGGGCAACGGAAAGGCGGGATCGCGATAGCTCGGCGCGAAGGGCGAGAGCACGAGGTGGCGACTCGACATCGCGAAGCCCGGGTCGGGCGGCAGCCCGTGCCCTGCGCGCACCGCGTTCACCGACTCCGCGACGAGCTCTGCCCGGACGAACGAGCCCGCGGCGCTGACGAGCACGGTCGCGAACGGAAGCTCGAGCCGCTCGGCGACGATCATCGCGCCGAAGTCCAGCTCCTCGCACACGAGTATGTCCGGTCGCCAGTCACTGCAGAGGCGCAGCAGGTCCGAGGCGCGTTCGCCCGCGATGCGGCGCCCGAAGCCGGGACCGACGCTGCGGATGTCCCGCTCGACGTCGATCGCCGCCAGCGGGAGCCGCTTCGGAGTGAGTCCGACGTCCGATCCCGCGGCGAAGGCGAGAAACCCGAGTGCCTCGACGACTGGGATCATCCACGGCCGACCCGCGAATGCGACCACGTGCCCCACCGCCTCGGCGGCGCGCGCGATCGGAACGAGCGGCTCGAGATGACCGCTGCCACCCGCGAACGTGAAGAGGATTCGCATCAGCGCCCGTGACTCGATAGCATCCTCGGCGAGGGAGATCACATGAAGCTCGTTCGGATCGTCGCGATCGTACTGGGTACCTACGCGGTCCTGGGGCTCAGCTTCGATGCCGCGATCGGGTTCTTCCAGCCGCATCCCGAGAACACCGCGGTTCTACGCACGTTCGACAAGGGCGGGCAGCCGAAAGACACCGTCCTCTCCCTCCTCGATGACAATGGCCAGCTCTGGGTCGAGTCAGGGCATTGGTTCCGGGGCTGGTACAAGCGCGTGCTGGCGAACCCGGACGTCGAGCTGATCCGCGGCGGACAGGCAGCTCCGTATCGCGCGGTTCCGGTCGACACACCCGCGGACGTCGAGCACGTCCAGACACTCATGGGCAACGGCAAGCGCGCGCGCTACTGGATCGCGCGAACCATGCTGCTCTGGGCGCCGATCAAGCCGGTTCGGCTGGACCCGCGGCCGCCGCAGTGAGCGATCCAAGGCATCACGACATTCAGACCCTCGGCCACCAGCGTCCGACCCGCAGACAGTACGCCTCGTAGTCGCTCTCGAAGGTACGGCGCAGGGTGGGCTCCTCGTAGAACACGATGAACGAATGAGTGACCAGGAGAAAGGACGCCGCATAGCCGAGCAGCGCGAGCGATTGGTAGAAGAGCGCGGCGCCGGCAAGGGCGACGCTGGCGCCGAGATACATCGGATTTCGCACGAGTCGGTACGGCCCCTGGACCACCAACCGACGCGGCGGATCGAACGGCGCGGGAGTCCCTCTGCCCACGAACACGAACGTCAGAATGCACGCGAGCGCGAGCGCTGCGCCGAGCGCTGCAAGAGTCACCCCAGCCAGCTCCAGGACGCCGATCGGCGACGGTCGACCGATGCCCGCCGCCGACAGGATCCGGCCTGGAAGGAAGACGAGCAGGACGCCGAGAAACAGCGCCGAGTAAGTCGCCGCGCGAGTCAGGACGAACACGACTCTGCGCACTTCGAATCGCATGGGTGGCTCCTGTCGTCGGGAGTCTACTATGGAAGCTCGACGATGCTCGCCTCGAGCTCCGTTCCGTCGACGCGAAGCAGCGCGAACGCGATGGGCAGCGTGAAACGCCGCGGGCCGATGCTCCCGGGATTCAGGAAGAGCACGCCGCCGCGCCGGTCCACGCTGGGCCGATGCGAGTGACCCGACACCACCGCGTGGAACCCCGCCGCGGCCGGGTCCAGATCCAGATCGCCCACGTCGTGCAGCAGATAGAGCAGCCCGCCGGCAGCCTCGACGATCTCGGTCGCCCGAAGCCGCTCCGCCCAGGCCCCCTTGTCGTTGTTGCCGCGAATCGCGACCACGGGCGCGAGCTCGCGCAGACCGTCCAGCACCTCCGGCGCGCCGACGTCCCCCGCGTGCACGATCAGGTCGACACCTCGGAGCGCCGCAACCGCTTCCGGCCGCAGCAGACCGTGCGTGTCAGACACCACCCCGACGAGCACGGTCAGACGTTTGGCGGCGCGCCCCGGCGAGCGGGGTCCGACGGACTCATGATGCCGATGTAATTGCCGTCGGGGTCTTCGACGATCGCGTAGCGAGCGCCCCAGAAGGCGTCGAACGGCGGCTGCGAGCTCCGGTGCCCGAGCCCGGTCAGCGTGGCGTGAATGCGATCGACCTCCTCGCGAGACGCCACTTTGAAGCCCAGCACGCTCCGCGTGCCCGTGCCCGTCGGCTCGCGCCAGCCCCGGTTGTACACCTTTGCCAACGCGGCGCTGTCGAAGTGCATGGTCAACCCACCGGGCATGGTGACGTCGACGTGGTGTACACCGCTCGGTGTTCGCCAGATGGCGGATTCGGGAATGTCGACGCCGAGCGCGCGGTAGAACGCGATCGTGGCTTCCATGTCCCGGACGACGAGGTCCACTAGGTCCAGATCGGGCTTCATGGGCTGGATGATAGGCCTCGGCGGTCGGCCCGGTCTTGTACGGAATTTACCTGGGCCCGAGAGCCGACGAGTTGCACCGCGCCTCGGTCGGCGTGAGCCCCGTGAAGCGCTTCACGTCGCGCGCGAGGTGCGCCTGGTCGAAGTAGCCGTGCGCGAGCGCCAGGTCCGCCCAGGACATCGACCTCCTGACCCGCGCGTCGCGGATGACTCGCTCGAAGCGCACCAGCCGCGACAGGAGCTTGGGCGTGACTCCCACCTGATCGCGAAACAGGGCAATCAGGTGCTTATGACTGTGGCCGAGCCCTCGCGCGAGCGCGCCGACGTCCAACGAACCGCCCGACGACTCGATCCCCGCCAGAGCCCAGTCGACTCGAGAGGTATCGACTCGCGCACGGAGGATGCGTCGCGACAGGAGCGCCTCGACGAGATCCAGCCGCGACCCCCAGTCGGTCGACTCACCCAGCTGCTCCGAGAGCGTCCGAGTCTCGGCGGGCAGGAGGTCGCCGAGCGCGACGATCCGACCCGCGATCTCGGAGAGCGGAATCCCGAAGAAGCGCCGCGCGCCCGTGGGTGTGAGATCCACCTGGACGCCGCGCTGGTGCACCGAGTGCTCGGTGATGGCAAACCGATCCCCGAGCCCCGCCGCGAATCCCCCGGAGTGACTCGCCGCCCTGCGTTCGTCGCCTCCAAGAGAGACGCGCAGCGGCGATCCGAACTCGACGATCAGGACGACGAAGGGCTCCGGAAACTGACATCGGCTCTGCGGAAGCCGGAGCCGCTCGTCATAGCCGACGAGGCCGCGGACGTAAGGCCGCAGCAGCCCGCGAGGCGCGCGGGTCGCCATCTCCCAGAGATGGCCGCCCAGCGCTCCGCGCGCGATCCGGGTCCGCGTGTCTCTCTCCATGGGCGTCCTTCGATTCCGTCTCCCCGAGTCTACAACCTGCCGCAGCGCGTCCTAGGTCTTCTTGGGCACTCGCTGCGCGGGGTCGTAGAAGAACGTCTCCTCGGCGATACGCTCGCCTTCCCAGCGCTGATACGCCAGCTCCTCCATGTGCGTGACCGTCCCGTCGGGCCACACGAAGTCGAAGATCCAACGAATCACCACTCGGTCGCCGCTGACGAACACCGGTCGCACGCACTTCGACGACACCGACTTCGCCCGCGACGTGATTTTCCGCTCGTTCGCAACGTGCGAGTCACGTCCCACCCTCGGCGGCGTCTGGTTCTCCTGCATCGCCGCGTCCGCGGTGTAGAACTCCTCGCAGGCTTCCGCGTGCGCATTCTGTTCCACACGGGCGATGAAGCGTTCGAGTGTTTCCCTGGTGGGCATCGCCTCTCCTACGACGTCCGCTGGAACGACGACCTGGCCAAGCGGAGTGTCGTCGACCAAAGGTGAGCGTGTCGAGCGCCGAGCGCGACTGTCGAGTTTCTCGTGCCTAGGGTGTGGCGTTGAGCGCGACGGGTCGCGGGTCCATGCGGAAGAACCAGATCGCGTCGGGATCGGCCGGCACGTCCAACAGCGCCCCCGTCCCCAGGTACTGCTTCGCTCGCTCCTCGAAGATCGACCTGAGCGTGGCCAGGAGCTCGGGGTCAGTCACTCGCACCGCCTGTCGTTCGTAGCGTTTGCCTGCGACGCGCAACACCACCCGGCCATCGCGCAGTGCGTCCTCGTGCCAGCGCTTGACCGAATAGATCACGCCTCCGATCCAACGGAGTCCGGCGTTCGGAATTCGACGCCAGAAGAAGCCTAGATCGCATGGCACGAAGAGCTGGCCGTCATGCACGAGTGACCCGGTGATCCTCGACCGCGGCGGCGCGACGAGCTGGAGCTCGATCTCTTTTCCACCGCCGAGGAACGACCAATCGACGTTCGACTCGGTCACGAGTGCGCCCGTGCGCAGCGGCCCACCGCCGAGAGGACCGATTGGTCCGTCCGAGACACGCTGCGCGACGAGCATCGTCGCGATGAGCAACACGACCAGAATCGCCGCAGCGATCGCGGTATAACTCAACACCTTCTTCATGTTGGCGGCAAACGCACAAGACTACTCCCGCGCGGAGGCGCGCCAGACTCATTGGGCGGGGCGCATCTCAGGCTTCTGGGCGTTGCGATCAGGCCGGTGCCCAGGACGAGCGGAACCACGGCGCCGATTGAAGTCGACAGCGAGGGCCACGAGTCACCTTCTTGCGCAGCCGCACCAAACGGGATGCAGAAGCCGGCGAACGCGAGGCCCTGAATCACCTCATAGACTCCAAGGAGGGCGAAAAGTGCTTCGATCAAGTCGCGGCTCTTCACGATCTACCTCTACGAACCCGCGGATGCTCATGATCGCGTCTGCGGCCTTCGGGGTTATGAGCTTCTCTCCACAGGATACGGCCCTTCCTCGAAGCTCCGCGCGTGATACCCCTTGCTCCCGACTGCCCTCGCGAGGGGGCTGAATACCTCATCTCCACGCCGCAAGCAGTCAAGCACATGACGGAAGTCGAAGCGCGGACTCCAGCCGAGTTCCTGCCGGGCTCGATCGTTGACGTAGATACGGTCGATCCCTGGGAGCATTCGCCAGTTGCGCTGGCGGTACACCTCCCCGTGGTCGGGGAACAAGGTGCGAAGTACTCCCGGGGCATCAGTGCGGAGTTGAAGTAGATGCTGAGGCTCAAACGGACTCGTCGCACTCACGACGTACCGGGCAAATCCGACTTCCGGAGCTCGCTGGGCTGCAAGGATGTGCGCGTCAACGGCATCGGCGAGGTCGACCCGTCGATACAAGTACTCGTTCACCTTGAGATTGAGATCGTCATACTGACGGCGGAGTTCGGGGTCGTCGTCCGCCTCCGGAAAGAACCGAGAGATCCGTAGCACGATGCATGGCAGGCCCCGCGACCTGAAGAACAGCTCACACAGATCCTCGGCCGCCTTCTTCGTGACTCCATAGATGTTCCTCGGCACACAATCGACCTCCTCGTTGACCCAGGCGGCGGGTAGACCGTCGGCAGGCCGCAGTGCGTCGCCGAAGGCACTCGTAGTGCTGCTGAAGACGAACCCGGATACGCGGCTCTCTAGCGCAGCCTCGAGAACGGCGAGCGTTCCCCCGATGTTGGCCGCAACAAAGGCATGCCGTGAGTGTGTCGCGATATGAGGCTTGTGGAGCGTCGCGGCGTGGATGACGAAATCGACCCCGCGCAGGCAGCTGCGAACGAACTTGCGATCCACAATCGAACCGACATGGGTGGTACAGGAGGATTCACGAAGATCGAGTCCTACGACGTCATGTCGGCGCTCCCGCAGCGTCTGGACAAGTCCTTCACCGAGGTGCCCGGCGCTCCCAGTCACGAGTACGCGCATTCAGTCCGGATTCCTTTCTGCGGCTCAAGGTAGCCATGCATTCGGCCGCGGCGATGCTGACTAAGCTAACGCCAAGTACCGGCGCGGGGTTCAGGAGTTACTCGAGCACCGCGACGTGTGCTCGAAGATAGGACTTGACCCCGAGGCGAAAAATAGGCGAAACTCGGCCTCGAACAACGTCAGGGGGTTGAGATGGCGGACGGAACGGGGATCGAGGGCTGCGAGCTGGAGTTCGAGCCCGGGCTGGAACCGCTGGAATGGAACGCTTCGCCTGTCTCGTTCTCGCGGATTTGCCACTCGCCGCCGCTCTTCGCGCTGAGCCCGAGCTCGCCACGAAGCGGGTTGCGATCGTGGAGTCTCGCGAGCGAAAAGCTCGAGCCGCGCAAAGCCCGAGCATCGTCGCGGGGTTCTATCGCGGGCTGACGGTCGCGCAGGCGCGCGCGGTCGAGCCCGAGCTGCTCGTCCGAGCGTTCTCGCTCGAGGGCATGCGCTCGGCCGAGCAGGCGCTGCTCGACGTGGCGCGGTCCGTGTCGCCGCGCGTGATGTCGGCGGCGGCGGGGCTCGTCTTCATCGACCTGGCGGGGACGCAGGCGCTCTTCCCCACCGAGCGCGGACTCATGACCGCGCTCGAGACGCGGCTCACGGACTTGGGCCTCGCCGTCGGGGGCGGCGGGCCGGCGAGCGTGCGGCTCGGCATCGGGCCGACGCGCACGGTGGCGGAGCTCGCGGCGCGGCATCGCGAGGGCGGGCGGATCCTGCGCCCGGAGGAGGCGGCGAGCTTCCTCGTGCCGCTGCCGCTCGACTTGCTCGAGCCGCCGACCGAGCTCGCGGAGCGACTCACTCACTGGGGCGTGCGCACGCTCGGACAGCTCGCGCGCATTTCGCGCGACGCGCTCGGCGCGCGGCTCGGCGAGGCGGGGGTGCGGCTCGCGCGGCGCGCGAACGGCCTGGACCTCGCGCCCTTCCGCCAACACCCGGAGGTCGTGCGCTTCGAGGAGGGCGCGGACTCGGAGTGGGCGATCGGAAATCTCGAGCCGCTCGCGTTCTTCCTGCGCGCGCTCTTCGAGCGACTGGTGCGGCGCGTGCGCCTGCGCGGGCTCGCGCTGCGGCGGCTGCGGCTCGAGCTCGCGCTCGAGAGCGGGGCGGTGGCGGTGCGCGAGCTGGGCCTCGCCGCGCCGACGCTCGAGACACACGTCCTCCTGGCGCTCACCCGGCTCGAGCTCGAGCGCGATCCGCCGCCCGAGGGCGTGCTCGCGGCACGCGTCATCGCGACACCGGACAGTGTCGAGACCGCGCAGCTCGACCTCTTCCTGCCGCCGCTCCCCTCCCCCGGCGAGCTGGCCGTGGCCATCGCCCGCATCGAGTCACTCTGCGGCGCGGGCCACGTTGGCGCGCCGCACGTCGAGGACACCCACCAGCAGGACGCCGCCGCGCTCGCCGAGTTCAAGCTCGCGCACGAGCGCCGGCGCGAGCGCTCGACCGATCCCAGCAGAGAGCTCTCGCCGCGCAGCGTCCTGGCCATGCGCGCGCTGCGCCCGCCGCGCCCGATACGCGTGCATGGTGGCGACCCACCGGTATACGTCTCACTCCAACTTCGAGTCCCCGACACCGAAGGCGGCCGCGTGCGGAACGCCGCCGGCCCCTGGCGCCTCTTCGGCGAGTGGTGGGGCGAGGGCCGCTTCGCGCGCGACTACTGGGACGTCGAGCTCTCCGACGGCGGCGTCTACCGGCTGTACCACGACCTGGCGAGTGACTCGTGGTGGGCGGATGGGATCTACGACTGAGTCAGAGCCGCATCACCGCGGCGCCGGCGGCCACCAGGGCGACGCCGATCACGCGCTGGAGCGTCAACGGGTCGCGCGGCATGCCCATGAGCCCGAGGTGGTCGACCACGAGCGCCAAGGCTCGCGATGATCACGAACCCGATCAACGTGTTCACGACGAGCGCCGGGCCGATTCCGGCCGACCTCGAGAGACCCGCGTTGCTCGCGGCCTGCGTGGCCGCCGCCACGCCCGCAGCAATCGCCAGCGCCGCGAACAAGACCTTCATCGCGCTCAGTCCCCGCCGTCGAAGAACTCGACCACGCCCGTGTCGAGTGAGTACTCGGCGCCCACGACGACCAGGCCCTCGCGTTCGCTGAGCTGCTCGAGGATCTCGGAGCCGTGGCGCAGATGACTGACCGAGACGCCGACGTTCGCGCGGACCGCGTGCCGGAGGAGCGCGTCGGTGTCGTTGGCCATCTCGGTTCGCAGCAAGCCCTCGACGGACGGCCGGACCCGGTCGACGATCGAGCGCAGGTTGCGCGAGCGGTTCGCGGAGGGCTGGCGAAGCTCCTCCAGGGTGGCGAGCACGGCTCCGCACTGTGAATGCCCCAGCACCACGACCAGCCGCGTGCCGAAGCGAGCCGCCGCGAACTCGACGCTGCCTACCTGCGAGGGGGCGACGATGTTCCCGGCGACTCGGATGACGAAGAGGTCGCCAAGCCCTTGGTCGAACACGATTTCCGCGGGCGCGCGCGAGTCTGAACAGCCCAGGACGATCGCGAAGGGCTCCTTCTCCTTGGCGAACTCCAGGCGGCGCGAGTGACTCGAAGGCTCGTCGCCGCCGTGCATGCCGGAGGCGAAGCGGCGATTCCCTTCCTTGAGACGTGCGAGCGCTTCTTGGGCTGAGATCATCGTGCGGATCTTCGCACATCAGACTCGCGGCCGCGGAGTGCTCGTCGACGGG
>DATFUE010000165.1:0-28684 GCA_035261165.1 Myxococcota bacterium | reverse complement strand
GCCGGGGTGCGGCGCGTCGCGCTTGGCCTGCGCGCGATCGCGGCCTTCGGCGCCGAGGTCCTCGTGCTCGACGACGGCTTCCAGCATCACCCGCTGGCGCGCGATCTCGACCTGGTGTGTCTCGACGCGCGGCTCGGCCTGGGCAACGGCCACGTCCTGCCGCGCGGCCCGCTGCGCGAGCCGGTGCGCGTGCTGGGCCGCGCCGACGCGCTCGTCTGGACGCGTGCCGGCGCGAACGATCCGCCGCCGCCCGGCCGCGAACGGCTGCCAGGGGCCCTGCCACAATTCCGTGTCGTCCTGGCGAAGCTCGGCCTGCGTCCGATCGCCGCAGGCGTTCGCGCGCCGCTCGAACGCCTGCGCGGCGCGCGCGTCGGCCTCTTGGCCGCGATCGCGCGACCCGATCGCCTGGCGTCAGATCTCGCCGAGCTCGGCGCCGAGATCTCCGCGCGCCGCGTGTTCGCCGACCACCACCGCTACACGCGCGCCGACCTCGCGACTCTCGACCCCGCACTCCTCTGGGTCACGACCGCGAAAGACGCGGTCAAGATCCCGCCCAGCTGGCTCGCGCGCGCCGAGCTGGTCGTGCTCGACGAAGACGTCGAGCGCGAGAGCTCACTCCCGCTCGTTGACTTCGTGTCCGCGCGCCTCTGAGCCTGGCTACGAGAGCAGGAGAGCCTGCGGGCGCCGGGTGTAGGCGATGAACGCGAGCAGCACGAGCGCGATGACTGCCGGCCCCATGTGCGCCGCGTCGTTCGTCGAGACGTGCGTGTAGACCGCGCCGATCATGATGATGAGCAGGCCGATCGCGGCCCAGAACGCGAGCCGCGGGATGAGCAGCGCGATGCCGCCGAGAAACTCGCACGTGCCGATGAACAGACGGAACGCGTCCGAGTAGCCGGCCTTGTGGAAGCCCTCCACGGCCTGTGGGTCGCTCATCAGCTTCCCGGACGACGCGAAGAGATAGAGCGCGCAAAGCAGCCCGCTCGCGACCCAGACCCCGATGTTGAATGCGCGGCTCTGCGCGCGGACGTCCGATGTCACGACAGGAAAAACGCCTGGCCGCGGCGGACGTAGGCGACGAATGCGAGGAGCACGAGCGCGACGACCACGACCGGAAGGTGAGACGCCTCGTCGTGCGTCAGGTGAGCGTGGACCGCGCCGAGCATGATGACGAACAGGCCGATCGCCGACCAGAACGCGAGGCGCGGAATCAGGAGCGCGATCGCGCCCAGCATCTCGCACGTCCCGATGAACATCCGAAAGCCGTCCGAGTGCCCGTACTTGGTGAAGGCCTCGACCATCTGCGGATCGCTGCGCAGCTTCCCTAGCGACGCGGTGACGTAGAGCGCCGCCAACAGCGCGCTCGCGACCCAGGCCCCGATGTTCATTGCGCGACTCGGTGCAGCCATGCGAAGTCTCCCTCCGTGAACCCGAGTCAGCGTGTCACGCGCGCGCGCCGCGGTCAAACGGGCCGTTGCCGATGTCTGATATGCTCCGCGCTCGAATGGAGCTCGCCAAACGCAGTCTCGACGGTCCGGCGCTCGACGGCGCCGCGCTCCTTCACGTGCTCGGCCCCGAGCTGCCGCTGCTGCCGCTCCTCCACGAGGCGCGCGTCGCGCGCGAGCGCGGCTTCGGCAATCGCGTGCGCGTGCACATATTGAACAACGCGCAGAACGCGCGCTGCCCGGAGGACTGCGGCTACTGCTCCCAGTCGGCGATCACGGACGCGCCGCTGCGGCCGTACCCGTGGAAGCCGAAGCAGGAGCTGATCGCCGAGGCGAAGCGCGCGTATGCGGCGGGTGCGTTCCGCTACTGCATGGTGGCGAGCGGCCGCGGGCCGACGGACCGGCAGGTGGAGTTCCTGTGCGATGCGGTGCGCGCGATCCGCGCCGAGGTGCCCGTACGCATCTGTGTGTCGGTCGGCCTGCTCGACGAAGCCAAGGCGCGGCTTCTCAAGCAGGCCGGGGTCGACCGGTTGAATCACAACCTGAACACCAGCGAGCGTCACTACCCCGAGATCTGCACGACGCACACCTACGCCGACCGGATCGCGACCTTGCGTGCCGCGCGCGCCGCGGGGCTAGAGCAGTGCAGCGGCTTGATCGCGGGCATGGGCGAGACGGACGCGGATCTGGTCGAGGTCGCGCTCGCGCTGCGCGAGCTCGAGGTGCCTTCGATCCCGGTGAACTTCCTCTTGCCGATCGAGGGCAACCCGCTGCAGTCCGACGGCTCGCTCTCACCCGAGCGCGCGCTGCGCGTGCTCGCCATGATGCGGCTCGCGAACCCGCGCGCCGAGGTGCGCATCGCGGCCGGACGCGAGGGACACCTGCGCTCGCTCGAGGCGCTCGCGCTCTGGCCCGCCAACTCACTGTTCGTCGAGGGCTATCTCACGACGAAGGGGAAGGGCGCGACCGACACGTACCGGATGATTCGCGACGCCGGATTCGTGGTCGAGGGCCCCGAGGGCGAAGTGATCCCGTGGGCGTCACTCGGGCTCGACGACGTCTTTCGCGTCGAGGGCGACGAGCAGATCCTCAAGCCCGCGGTGCTCGCGCAGCTCCGCTAGCCGCCCCCCGGGCCGCGGGCTAAGCTCCGCCCGGACCCCCGAGGAGGGTGCGTGAAGCCCGTGAAGACCGTGGAGATCGGCGACAGCGTTTCGGGCCGCGTGCGACTCGGCGCCGGCCTGCCGCTCGCCTGGATCTGCGGCCCGTGCGTGATCGAGGGTCAGACGCTCATGGGCACGACCGCGGAGCGGCTGAAGAAGCTCTCGGAGAAGCTCTCCGTGCCGTTCATCTTCAAGTCGTCCTATCTCAAGGACAATCGCTCGGACGAGCTCTCCTATCAGGGCCCGGGCCTCGACGACGGGCTCGAGATGCTGGCGTGGATCCGCAAGGAGTTCGAGCTCCCCGTGCTCTCCGACGTGCACAGCGTCGAGGAGGTCGCGGCGGCGCGCGAGGTGCTCGACGTGATTCAGATTCCCGCGTTTCTGTGCCAGCAGACGACGCTCTTGATCGCAGCCGGCAAGAGCGGGAAGCCGGTGAACATCAAGAAGGGACAGTTCATGTCGCCCAGCTCGATGAAGCACCCGGCGGGCAAGGTCTCGCGCACGGGCAACGAGCGCATCTTGATCACCGAGCGCGGCGCGCAGTTCGGTTATCACAATCTGGTCGCCGACATGACCGCGATTCCCGAGATGAAGGAGATCGGCTACCCAGTCGTGTTCGACGCGGGTCACCAGATCCGCCGCTACGGCATTCCCAGCACCGACCCCGCGGGCGGTCACTCGCGCGAGCTGATCCCGGTGCTGCTGCGCTCCGCGATCGCCGCGGGCACGAACGGCGTCTTTCTCGAGACCCATCCGAATCCGAGCGAGGCGCTCTGCGACGCCGCGAGTCAGTACCCGCTCGACCAACTCGAGGAGCTCATGATGCAGGCAATCGCCCTGGCAGATCTCATGCGCAGTCAGGGTCACGCATGAGCGCGCGCATCGATCCCGAGCTGCTCGAGATCCTGGTCTGCCCGAAGTGCAAGTCGGAGCTCGACGTGAAGCGCGCGTCCGACGGCGCCGAGCAGTCGCTCGACTGTCCCGCCTGCCGCCTTTCCTATCCCGTCGAGGACGGGATCCCGGTCATGCTCGTGGAAGAGGCGCGGCCGCTCTAGTCGCGCCGCCTCCACCGGTGAGTCGGTAGCCGAGCCGGTGGAGCGCGAGCTTCCACTGCTCGCCGCGGATCCAGCCGCGCAGCGCCTCGCGCAGCCTGCGGTCCCCTCCGGTGTAGGCGCCGACGAAGGCGGCGAGCTCGCGCCGGCCGATCGGCCCGCGGAACAGGCCGGCCTTCACCGCGGAGCGCGTGAGCCGGCCCAGGTTGCGCGCGCGCAGCCGCGGCGCGAGGGCGCCGCGCGGGTGATACACGGCGCGGTCGAGATCGACGACGACGATGCGCCGCCGGCCCGCCTCCTCGACGACCAGGATGTTGTGCAGCTGCAGATCCCGGTGGTCTACGCCGGCGTCGTGGAGCCTGCGCACCGCAGCTCCCACCTCGCGCAGCAGCACGCGGCGCGCGCTCGCGTCCCCGGCGCGGAGCAGCGCGTCGAGCAAGTCGCGCGCGTTGCGCTCCTCGCGCGTGCCGATCAGCGCGGACCAGAGAGGTCCCGCCGCCGGCCAGAGCGCGAGACACAACACGTGCGGAACCGGCGCGCCCAGCGCCTCGGCGCGCGCGGTCACGTGCAGCTCGTCCAGCGCGCGCGAGGGTCCGAGATACAAGGAGCCGGTGACTCCGCCGAACAGTCCCCCGTGCTGGTAGCGGCGCAGGATCACGTGCGCGTCGCGGCGCAGCGCCACGCTGGGCACCGCCCCGCGGCCGCGCTTCGGCGCGCGCGCGAACAGGCGCTTGCGCGCGTCGGGATCGGCGAGCCGGAGTGACACGAGCTCGTGCGCGAAGGCAGCGTCGAACACCAGCCAGGCGTCGCCGACGCGGTGCACCACGTAGCCGGGCGGAACGCCGCGCACCGGACCGCGCATCAGTCGTCGCCCCGCGCGAGCCGGCGCATCAGGCCGACGCCGATCGCGAGCGCCAGCGCGTTCGGCAGCCAGAAGCCGAGCCAGACCGGCACGAACCCGCGCGTCGCGGCCATGTCGCCGAGCGAGAAGGCCAGCCAGTAGAGCGCCATCACGACGATCGCCGTGAGCGCGCCCGCCGAGCGGCCGGAGCGCATCGGCCGGAGGCCCAGCGGCACGGCGATCAGCGCGAGCAGGAGCGACGCGAACGGGAACGCCAGGCGCCGCTGGATCTGCACGTCGACCCCGGTGCCGTAGCGGCCCTTCAGGCGCCTCACGTCTGGATCGCTCTCGGGCAGCTGCCCGACCGCGATCAGCTCCTTGAACGTGAGCTGCGACGTGCCCGGCCTCGGATCCGTGTAGAGCGACACGTCGACCACGGTCTTCATCGTCTTGAAGCGGATGCGGCGATAGCGCGCGGGATCGGGATCGCGGAAGTGAATCGAGCCGTCGTGCAGCACGAAGCCGAGCGTGTTGCCGGTCGTGTCGCTCTCCATGGTCCCGCAACGCGCGGCGGCGTAGAAGCTGCGGTCGCCCTCGGTCGCGCTGCCGATCAACACGCCCTCGAGCGGACAGCTCGCGTCGCCCAGTGAGTGAACGTAGAGCAGCTTGTCGCCGAACTCGAGGAAGCGCCCGGGCTCGACCACCTGGATCGACCCGACCAGCTGGCGCATCAGCGCGCGGATCCGGATGGCGGCCTTCGGCTGGACCTCGAAGAGCAGATACCCCGCGGCGACGGCGGCGATCAGGCCGAGCGCGAGCGCGGGCGGGAGCAGGCGCGGCCCGCTGATGCCGCTCGCGCGCATCGCCACGATCTCGCCGTCCGCCGACATGCGCCCGAGCGAGAGCAGCACGCCGAACAACAGGGCCGTCGGCAGCGCGTACGAGGCGTACGCGGGCAGGATCGCGAGCACCAGCTGACCCAGCGCCGAGAGCCCGACCCCGGCGGCGGCGAGCTCCTCCATGAAGCGCAGCAGATTGCTGACCACTAGCAGCAGCGTGATCGCGAACAATCCGAGCAACGCGTGCACCAGGATGTCGCTGAACATGTAGCGCCACAAGAGACGCGGGGCGACCATTGGAGCCCATGCTAGGGCCCCTACCCGCGGAGCGCATCCTCGTGATTCGCCTCGGCGCGCTCGGCGACGTGGTGCGCACGCGCTTCGCGTTCGCCGGCGTCCGCGCCCTGTATCCGAAGGCGCGCATCGACTGGCTCGTCGAGGATCGCGCCGCCGCCGGGCTGGTGGGCCTGCCGGGGCTCTCCGAGCTGGTGCAGGTGCCGCGGCGCCGGCTGCGCGCGAGACACCCGCTGGTCGCGTTCGCCGCCCTGCGCGAGTTCTCCGCGGAGCTCCGCGCGCGGAGATACGATCTTTCCATCGACTTCCACGGCGTGTTTCGCAGCGCGTTCCTCGCCTGGTCGGCCGGCATTCCGGCGCGCGTCGGTTACGCGGCGCCGATCGCGAAGGAGGCGAGTCACTGGCTGCAGACCCTGAGCGCGCCGGTCCCTTCGAGTCACGTGTCGCGCTTCGAGCGCAACGCGGCGCTGGTGCGCTTTCTCGGCGGCGAGATCCCGGAGCGCCCGGCGGTCCTCGAGCTCGACCCCGCGCGCGGGCGCATGTTCGGCGAGCTGCCCGCGCGCTTCGCGCTCCTGCACCCGGGCACGAGCCCCAAGACCGGCTACAAGCGCTGGGAGGCCGACCGCTTCGCCGCGCTGGCGCGCGGTCTCCACGAGCGCGCGCGCGTCGAGACACTCGTGGCGTTCGGCCCGGTCGCCGGCGAGCGCGAGGCGGCGCGCGCGGTGGTCGCGGCGTCGAACGGCGCGGCCGCGCTCGCGCCCGCGACCGAGTCGCTCGCGGACTTTCTCGCCCTGCTCGCGCGCGCCAGCCTGTTCGTCGGCTGCGACTCGGGGCCCATGCACCTGGCGGCGCTGGCGGGAACGCCCGTGGTGGCGATCTTCGGGCCCACCGATCCGATCGAAAACGCCCCGAGCGCGTCGGTGCCCAACCGCATCGTGCGCCGCGACGTGGGCTGCAATCCGTGTCGCGAGGGCTGTCCCGCGCGGGCCTGCATGCGCGCGGTCGAACCCGAGGCGGTGATCGAGGCGGCGCTCGCGTTGCTCTAGCGCCGGGAACCCGGTATCTAGGGAGGCGGGGAATCGCGCGGAGCCTCTCTACTAAGTGGGCGTAGTGAAAGAGAAAATCGCCGTCGTGCTGCCGAACCACCTGGGGGACGTGGTGATGGCGACCCCGGCGCTGCGCGCGCTGCGCCGCGGCCGTCCGGGCGCCGAGGTCACTCTGGTCGTGCGGGCGTCACTTCTCGGTGTAATGCGCGGCGCGCCCTGGATCGATCGCTTCGTCGCGCACGACATCTACCGCAGCCGCAGCAAGCTCGCGCAGTTTCGCGAGCGCATGCGCGTGGCGCGCGAGCTGCGCGGGACCGACATCGCGCTCGTGCTGCCCAACTCGTTCGCGAGCGCGCTGCTCGCGTTCGCCTCGCGCGCGCCCGTGCGCGTCGGCTACGCGCGCCGCGGCCGCAGTCTCTTGCTCACCGACCCGGTGCCGGCGCCGCGCGCGAACGGCCGCTTCGTGCCGCTCGCGATGGAGCGCTACTACCTCGAGCTCGCGCGCCGGCTCGGCGCGCCCGACCTCGGCACGCAGATCGAGCTGTTTGCCGAGGCCGACGCGGAGCGCGAGTGCGACGCGCTGTTCGCGAGTCACGGGATCGGCGGCGGGCGACCCCTGGCGTGTCTCGCGCCCGGCGCGGGCTTCGGACCGTCGAAGCTCTGGCCGCTCGACTACGTCGCGGAGGTCGCGCGCGCGCTGCGCGGCGACGGTGTGGACGTCGCCCTGGTGCACGGCCCGGGGGAGGGCGCCCTGGCCGCCGAGGTCGCGACACGCGCCGGTGTCGCCCTGGCGATGCTCGGCGGAGACGCGATGTCGCTCTCGCTGCTGAAGTCCGTGCTCGCGCGCGCGCAGCTCCTGATCTGCAACGACGCCGGCGCGCGCCACATCGCCGCCGCCTTCGAGGTGCCGACGATCGTGCTGATGGGCCCGACGGCGGTGGGCTACACCAACTTGAACCTGAAGCGCACCAAGCTCCTGCGCGAGCCGGTCGAGTGCTCGCCCTGCCAGCTGAAGGTCTGCCCGATCGACCACCGCTGCATGACGCGGCTGTTGCCCGCGCGGGTGCTCGCCGAGGCGCGAGCGGCGCTCTCGCGCAGCGACTGGCAGGGCTCGGTGGAGCTGGAGCTGGCGACGTGAGCGACGAAGTCGACCTCTCGATCGTGATCGTCGCCTGGAACGTGCGCGATCTCGTGCTCGACTGTCTCGCCTCGATTCGCGACGCAAAGCTCGGGCTGACCTACGAGGTGATCGTGGTCGACAACGGCTCCGCCGACGCCACGGTCGAGTCGGTCGTGCGCCAGTTCCCCGAGACGCGCGTGCTCGCGCTGCCGAAGAACATCGGCTTCGGCGCCGGCAACAACCGTGGCCTGGAAGTCATGCGCGGCAGACACGCGGTGCTCTTGAACAGCGACACGATCGTGCTGCCCGGCGGGCTCGAGGCCTGCGTGCGCTTCCTCGACGAGCACCCCGACGCCGGCGCGGTCGGCCCGCAGCTCCTGAACCCGGACCGCAGCAAGCAGAACTGCATCCACAACTCGCCGACGCTCGTGTCCGAGATCGTCGGCCAGTCCGTCCTGCGGCGCCTGTTCCCGAAGCGCTGGCCGAGCAAGCGGGTCGACTACCGCGCGCCGGTCGAAGTGGAGGCGGTGCTGGGGGCGTGTCTGTTCGCGCGCCGCGAGGTGATCCAGCAGGTGGGCCTGATCGACGAGGACTACTTCTTCTTCCTCGAGGAAACCGATTGGTGTCACCGCATGCGCGGCGCCGGCTGGCGCGTCTTCCACCTGCCCGACGCGCACGTGATCCACCTGTACGGCGAATCGACCAAGAAGAAGCTGCCGCTGCGCACGCGCATCGAGTACTACCGCAGCCGCTACATCTTTTTCCGCAAGAATCGCTCGCGCGCGGTGTATCTGACGCTGCGCGCGATCGTGATGGCAAAGATCCTGTGCGGCAGCGTGCTCGGCGGGCGGCGGGCGGAGGAGTACCGCAAGATCCTCGCCTGGCACGGCGCGGGGGAGCCGGCCACTTCCGGGCTCGCGGCGGCCTAGCCGCCGACCGATCCAAACCACGGGGGAGACGCATGAAGATTCTGGTCACCGGCGGAGCGGGCTTCATCGGTTCGCACCTGGTGGATGCGCTCGTCGCCGAGGGCCAGCGCGTGCGCGTGCTCGACTCGCTCGACCCCCAGGTGCACGGCGCCGGCGCCGACTGGCCGGCGTATGCGCAGCCCAAGGCGGAGTACGTGCGCGGCGACGTGCGCGACGCCGAGGTCGTGCGCCGCGCCCTCGACGGCGTGGAGGTCGTGATTCACGACGCGGCGGCGGTCGGCGTGGCGCAGTCGATGTACGAGATCGCGAGCTACGTCTCGGCGAACTCGCTCGGCGCGGCGGTGCTGCTGCAGGAGATCGTGGCGAAGAAGGCCGCGATCAAGCGCCTGGTGGTCGCGTCGTCGATGTCGATCTACGGCGAGGGCGCGTATCTCGACGCGGAAGGGAAGGTGGCGAGCCCGAGCCTGCGGCCGGACGCGCAGCTCGAGAAGCGCCAGTGGGAGCTGGTCGACGCCGCGGGCCGCGCGCTGCGCCCGATCGGCACGCCCGAGACCAAGCCGCTGCAACCCACTTCGGTGTATGCCGTGTCCAAGCGCGATCACGAGGAGCTGTTCCTCGCGGTGGGAAACGCGTACGGAATTCCCACGGTCGCGCTGCGCTACTTCAACGTCTACGGCTCGCGCCAGGCGCTCTCGAACCCGTACACCGGGGTCGCGGCGATCTTCAGCTCGCGGCTCTTGAACGGCAATCGCCCGCTGGTGACCGAGGACGGCGAGCAGTCGCGCGACTTCGTGCACGTCTCGGACATCGTTCGCGCGAACCTTTCGGCGCTGCGCTGCGAAGCCGCCGGCGGGCGCGTATGCAACGTGGGCACGGGCCGGCGGACGACCATCCGGCGCGTCGCGGAGCTGCTCGCCGAGAGACTCCGGCTGCAGATCGCGCCCGACATCACCGGCAAGTTCCGCGCGGGCGACATCCGCCACTGCTTCGCGGACCCCGGAGAAGCCAAGCGCGTGCTCGGCTTCGAGGCCAAGGTGCGGCTCGAGGACGGCATCGGCGAAGTGATTCAGTTCGCGCGCGCGCAGAAGCCCCGCGACGACGCCGAGCGCGCGCAGCGCGAGCTGGTCGAGCGGGGGCTCACGCGGTGACTCGGGGCGAGCCCGCGCCCACGCGTCGCTCCATGACCGGCTTCGGCCGCGCCGAGGGCGCGGACGGTCTCGCGGCCGAGGCGCGCAGCGTGAACTCGCGCCACCTCGAGGTGCGCGCGCGCCTGCCCCGGGAGCTCGCCTCGCTCGAGAGCGACGTGCGCCTGCTGGCGGGCAAGTACTTCGAGCGCGGCCAGGTCGAGATCTCCGTGCGCCTGCCGCGCGAGGGCGCGTTCGCGCCGCGGCTCGAGATCGACGTCGAGGCCGCGCGCAGCTACGCCCGCGCCGCGAAGGAGCTCGCGCAGGATCTCGCGAGCGCCGAGGAGCTCGGCGTTTCGGCGCTCCTGGCGTTGCCCGGGGTGTCGCGCATGCGCGAGCCCGAGGTCGAGGCCGAGTCGATCGCGCCGGCGCTGCTCGCGATCATCGAGCGCGCCTGCGCCGCGGCCGCCGAGATGCGCGCGCGCGAGGGCGAGTCACTCGAGCGCGAGCTCCGAGGCCGTCTCGCGCGCATCGGGGCGCTGCTGGTCGCGGTCGAGGCGCGGGTCGAGGTCGTGCGCTCCGGCGTGCGCGAGCGACTCGAGAAGCGCCTGGCCGCGCTCGCGCCCGCGCTCGAGACCGACCCCGGGCGGCTCGAGCAGGAGATCGTGCTGCAGATCGACCGCATGGACGTCACCGAGGAGACCGTGCGCCTGCGCAGTCACCTCGAGCAGTTCCGCGAGACGCTCGACGCGCCGGGGGCGGTCGGCCGCAAGCTCGAGTTCGTGCTTCAGGAGATGGGCCGCGAGACCAACACGATCGGCTCGAAGTCCGCGGACAGCGAGCTGTCGCGCGCGGTCGTCGCGCTGAAGACCGAGCAGGAAAAACTCCGCGAGCAGGTGCTGAACCTCGAGTGAAGCTGCTCAACATCGGCTATGGAAACGTGATCGTCGCCGCGCGCGTCGTAGCGGTGGTCGGCTCGGCGGCCGCGCCGATCCGGCGCCTGCGCGAGGAAGCCGGCCCGCGCGGCAAGCTGGTCGACGCCACGCAGGGCAGGAAGACGCGCTCGGTGATCATCACCGACTCGGACCACGTCGTGCTCTCGGCGGTCCAGGCGGAGACGATCGCGCTGCGGCTCGCGGGCTCGGGCGACGACGAGGAGGCGCAGTGACCGCCGCGCGGCGCGGCATACCGCTGGTCGTCTCCGGCCCCTCCGGCGTGGGCAAGAGCACGATCGTGCGCCGCGTGCTCGACGCCGACCCGAAGGTCCGTTTCTCGGTCTCGCACACTACGCGCGCGCCGCGCCAGGGCGAGAGACACGGCGTCGACTACTTCTTCGTCAAAGAGGCCGAGTTCCGCCGCTTGATCGCCGCGGGGGCGTTCCTAGAGTACGCGGTGTATCAGAACCACTTCTACGGCACGAGCCGCGCCGCCGTCGATCAGCCCACCGCCGAGGGCTTCGATCTGATCCTCGAGGTCGAGATGCAGGGCGCCGAGCAGCTCCAGGTGCGGCTGCCGCACGCGCTGCGCGTGTTCATCGAGCCGCCGTCGCTCGACGTGCTCGAGACGCGGCTGCGCGACCGCGGCTCCGAGACCGAGGACGTCCTGCGCGGGCGCTTGCAGCGGGCTCAGGAAGAGCTTGCCTACGCGAATCAGTGTCACTACCGGATCGTCAACGACTCGGTGGACAAGGCGGTCGATGCGCTGCTCCAGATCATCCGCGACGCGCGGCGGGAGCGCGGCTAGATGGCGCGCATCAACGAGATCGTCGAGCAGGTCCAGGCGAACGCTCCGGACGCGGACGTCTCGCTGCTCGAGAAGGCCTACGTCTACTCCGCGAAGGTGCACCAGGGGCAGATGCGGCTCTCGGGCGAGCCCTATCTGACTCATCCGCTCGCGGTCGCCGAGATCCTGGCGGCGATGCGCATGGACCCGGTCACGGTCGCGGCCGGCCTCTTGCACGACACGGTCGAGGACACGTTCGCGACCGACGCCGACATCCGCACTCAGTTCGGCGACGAGGTCGGAGATCTGGTCGCGGGACTCACGAAGCTCTCGAAGATCGAGTTCCAGAGCCGCGAGGAGGCCCAGGCAGAGAACTTCCGCAAGATGCTGATCGCGATGTCGAAGGACATCCGGATCATCCTGATCAAGCTCGCCGACCGGCTGCACAACATCCGCACGCTCGAATACATGAACGACGACTCGCGCCGGCGCGTGGCGCGCGAGACGCTCGACATCTACGCGCCGCTCGCGCACCGCTTGGGCATCTACTGGATGAAGGAGGAGCTCGAGGACCGGGCCTTTCGCGTCCTACACCCGGAAGTGTACGCGCAGATCGAGGAGCGCATCGCCGGCTCCAAGAAAGAGCGCGAGCGCTACATCGAGGACGTGAAGACGCGGCTCCAGTCCGAGCTCGGCGCCCGCGGCCTGCGCTGCGAAGTGACGGGCCGGCTGAAGGAGGCCTACAGCCTGTACAAGAAGATGCAGCTGCAGAACGTCTCCATCGAGCAGATCTACGATCTGATCGCGTTCCGCGCGATCGTCGACGGCACCACCACCACGTGTTACGAGACGCTCGGCATCGTTCACGGCCTGTGGAAGCCGGTGCAGGGCCGCTTCAAGGACTACATCGCGATGCCCAAGCCCAACGGGTATCAGTCCATACACACCACGGTGATCGGCCCGTTCGGCGAGCGCATGGAGGTGCAGATCCGCACCCAGGAGATGCACCGCGTCGCGGAGCTCGGCATCGCAGCGCACTGGAAGTACAAGGGCGACGGCACGGCCCGCGCGAACGACGAGCAGAAGTTCGCCTGGCTGCGCCAGCTGCTGGAGTGGCAGCAGCAGCTCAAGGACCCGAACGAGTTTCTCGAGACGGTGCGCGTCGACCTGTTCTCCGACGAGGTGTACGTGTTCACGCCCAAGGGCGACGTGCAGGCGCTGCCCGCGGGCGCCACGGCGATCGACTTTGCGTACGCGGTGCACAGCGAGGTCGGCAATCACTGCGCCGGCGCGAAGATCAACGGCCAGCTCGTGCCGCTGCGCCACAAGCTGGCGAACGGCGACACGATCGAGATCGTGACTTCCCCGCACCAGCGGCCGCGCCAGGAGTGGCTCGACTTCGTCGTCACCGGCCGCGCGCGCAGCCGCATCCGCCACGTGCTGAAGCTCGAGCAGGTGGAGCGCTCGCGCGCGCTCGGCCGCGACCTGCTGCACCGCGAGCTGCACAAGCGCGGTCTCTCGTTCGACAAGCTCTCGAAGTCGGGCGAGCTGAAGACCGCCGCCAAGGACCTCGGCGTGCGCGACCTCGACGGTCTCCTGCAGGCGATGGCCTACGGCAAGCTCGACGCGCGCGCCGTGGCGCGCAAGATCGCCGGCGTCGGCGAGGACGACCCGGAGCCGAAGCCGTCGCTCTTGCGCCGCGTGCTGTCCGTCGGACGCAGCACCGGGCAGGTGCGCGTCTCCGGGATGGAGAACGTGCTCGTGCGGTTCGCCAGGTGCTGCTCGCCGGTGCCCGGTGACTCGGTCGAGGGCTTCATCACGCGCGGCCGCGGAGTCACCGTCCACGCGAGTGACTGCGCCAAGATCTTCCACCTCGATCCGGAGCGCCGCGTGCCCGTGACCTGGGACGACGCCCCGGGCGAGCTGGTCCGCGTGAAGGTGCGCGTCGTCTCCGAGGATCGGCAGGGCCTGCTCGCCGCGGTCACCAACAAGATCAGCGCCGAGGGCGTGAACATCGACAGCGCGCAGATCCACACCAGCGACGACAAGCGCGCGCACCAGGTGTTCGAGCTCTCGGTGAAGAACCGCAAGCACCTCGACGGCGTCCTGCGGCAGATCGCCAAGATCCGCGGCGTCGTCACGGTGGAGCGGGTTCGCACTTGAGCGCGGACCGGCCGAAGGCGCCCCCGATCTCGGGGGTGGTGATCTGCCTGAACGAGGCGGACCGCATCGGGCGCTGTCTCGAGTCACTGGCCTTCTGCGACGAGCTCGTGGTCGTCGACTCCGGCTCCACGGACGGGACCCGAGACGTCGCGCGCCGCTACACCGAGCACACGATCGAGCAGCCGTTCCTGGGCTATGTGAAGCAGAAGAACTTCGCGCTGGAGCGCGCCAAGCACGACTGGGTGATCTGCCTCGACGCGGACGAGGCGCTCTCGCCGGAGCTGCGCGAGTCGCTGCAGGCCGCGCTCGCGCGCGTCGACGACAGGGTGTCCGGCTACGAGCTCGACCGAGTGACTCACTACCTCGGCGTCTGGCACGACCACGGCGAGTGGTATCCCGACTGGCAGCTGCGCGTGTTTCGCCGCTCGCGCGGCCGCTGGGCGGGCATGGATCCGCACGACCGGGTCGAGCTCGACGGCCGGGTGGAGCGCCTCTCCGGGCGCCTGCTGCACTGGAACTACCGCAGCCTCTCCGAGCACATCCAGACGACCGACCGGTTCTCGGCGCGCATGGCGGGCTCGATGCAGGAGGCCGGCGTGCGCTTCCGCCTCGCGGATCTCCTGCTGCGCCCGATCGCGCGCTTCTTCAAGGGCTACGTGCTGCGCCAGGGGTTCCGCGACGGCATGGCCGGCTTCGTCGTGTCCGCGGCGACCGCGTACTACGTGTTCATGAAGTACGCGAAGCTGTGGGAGCTCGAGCGCGGGTCCGATGATCGCGTGGGCACCCTACCCACGCTCAGGAAATGAAGGTCCTCCAGCTCACGAGTGACTGGAAGTGGACCGGTCCCGCGGAGCCGATGCTCCACGCGGTGACGGGCCTGCGGGCGCGCGGCCACGAGGTCGACGTCGCGTTCCCGGCGGCGCCTCCGGGTCACTCGGACGCGCTCGCGGAGCGGGCGCGCGCTCGCGGGATCGTTCCCGCGTTCCAGCCGGCGGCGGGGCAGGGCTACCTGCCGCTCCGCGACGGCGGCGAAGTGCGGCGCCTGCGCGCGTTCCTGCGCGAACGCCGCTACGACGTCGTGCACGCGACTCACGCGCGCGCGCAGCTCCTCGCCCGCTTCGCGCTGGGCGCGCGCCGCGGCGGCACGAAGCTCGTCGCGAGCTGGATGCACGGCGATCCGATCGCGCGCCGGCCGTGGAATCGCTGGCTCTACGGCCCGCGCGGCTGCGACGCGATCGCGGTGCTATCGCAGCGACTGGCCGCGGACACGCGCGCGTTTCTCGGAGGCGCCGCGGAGCGGATCGGCGTCGTCGGAGGCGTCGTCGACACCGAGCGCTTCGCACCGCGGCCGCGCCGCGCGCAGGTTCGCGAGTCACTCGGCCTGAAGCCGGATCAGCGCGTGATCGGCCTCGTCGCGCGTCTGCAGCCGCACCGCCGGGTCGAGCTGATCCTCGAGGCGCTGGCCCGGGCGCTGCGCGACGCGCCCGGCCTGCGCCTCCTGGTCGTCGGCCGCGGTACGCGCGCCCGCGAAGTGCTCGAGGAGCCCGCCCGCCGGCTCGGTCTCGAGCACGCCGTGATTCGCGCCGGCTACCTGCGCGGCGACGAGTATCTCGACGCGCTCGCCCAGCTGGACGCGCTCGTCTATCTCGTGCCCGGCTCCGACGGCTCGTGCCGCGCCGTGCTCGAGGCGATGGCGCTGGGCGTCCCCACGCTCGCCTCGCGCCGCGGGATCCTCCCCGAGCTCGTCGGCGACGGCGACGCGGGAGTCGTCGACGACGAGAGCGCCGACGCCCTCACCGCGGCCTTCGCGAGCGTCGCGACCGACTCCCAGCGCTGGCTCGCCCTCGGCGCGAACGCCCAGCGCCGCGCACGCGAGCGCTTCACCATCGCGCTCTACGCCGAGCGCTGCGAGAGGCTGTACCAGAGCGCCGTGTGATAGAGTCGCGCCCGTCATGTGCTCCTGACGCGCTCCAAAGCGGCTGAATCCGGCCTTTCGAACCCGTCTTTTCGCAGGAAGAGCACATGGACCCTCGCGAGAGCTTTGCGCTCCGCCGCCTCGAGACTCGCGACGTTCCCGCTTGCGAGCGCATCTTGCGCGCGCTGCCCCACTGGTTTGGAATCGAGGAAGCGAACCGCGCCTACGTGGAGAATCTCGGCCGGCTGCCCGGCGCGGTCGCGGAAGCCGGCGGGGAGATCGTCGGCTTCATCGCGCTGGAAGCGCACGACGCGAAGTCACTCGAGATCCACGTGCTGTGTGTCGAGCCCGGCAACCATCGCCGCGGCATCGGGCGCGAGCTCGTGCGCTGGTCGCGCGACTTCGCGGCCGCGCAGGGCGCGCACTGGCTGCACGTGAAGACCCGCGGCCCCGCGACCCCCGACGCCGGATACGAGAAGACGAGGCGCTTCTACCTGGCGCAGGGCTTCGAGCCGCTGTTCGAGTCACTCACGCTGTGGGGGCCGGAGAACTCGGCGCTGATCCTGGTCATGCGCGTCGACCCGGCCAGTCGGTAGAATGCGCGCAGCATGACGGGACGACTCGACGGCAAGGTCGCGATCATCACCGGCGCGACCAGCGGCATCGGCGAAGCCACCGCCCGCCGTTTCGCCGCCGAGGGCGCTCGGGTCGTGCTCGCTGGCCGCACGGTCGCGAAGGGCGAGGCGCTCGCCCGCGATCTCGGCCCGCGCGCGGTGTTCCAGCGCGCGGACGTCACGCGCGAAGCCGACATCGC
This sequence comes from Myxococcota bacterium, assembly GCA_035261165.1. Taxonomy (GTDB): domain Bacteria; phylum Myxococcota_A; class UBA9160; order SZUA-336; family SZUA-336; genus VGRW01. The sequence continues at coordinate 12,220 of DATFUE010000165.1, read as the reverse complement.
CGCGCTCGTCGACACCGCGCTCGGATCGTTCGGCCGGCTCGACTGTCTGTTCAGCAACGCCGGCGCGCCGGGCGCGGGGCCGCTCGAGACGATCACCGAGGAGCAGTTCGCGCAGGCGGCCAAGCTCTTGCTGGGCAGCGTGGTGTTCGGCCTGAAGCACGCGGCGCGCGCCATGAAGCCACAGGGCTCGGGGAGCATCATCAACAACTCGAGCGTCGCGGCGCTGCGCGCGGGTCAGGGCGACATCCTGTACTCCGCGACCAAGGCCGCGGTGACTCATCTGACTCGCCTCGCCGGCGTCGAGCTCGGGCCGTTCGGGATTCGCGTGAACTCGATCTCGCCCGCGGCGATCGCGACGCCGATCTTCTGGGGCGGCTCCGCGCGCGCGAACACGCTCCCCGACGCCGAGAACCGGCGCAAGCAGGAGAAGCTCGAGAAGAGCCTCGCGCACGCCTCGCCGCTGCCGCGCTCCGGCCACGCCGCCGACGTCGCGAACGCCGCGCTCTTCCTCGCCAGCGACGAGAGCAGCTTCGTGAACTGCCACGACCTGGTCGTCGACGGCGGCCGCAGCGCGTTCTTCTTCGAGCGGCCGCGAGAGCCGCAGTGACTCACCCGGACAGGGAGGCCCGCCGATGACCGAGCTCCGAGACATCGCCCCGAGCTTCGTCGAGATGGCGCACCGCATCGTCTGGTGCAGCGCCGCGACCGTCGATACCCGAGGCCGCCCGCGCACGCGCATCCTCCATCCGCTGTGGATCTGGAACGGCTCGCGCCTGCACGGCTGGATCGCCACCGGGCCGACGAAGTTGAAGCGCGCGCACCTCGAGAAGAGCCCGAACATCTCCCTTTCTTACTGGACGCCGACGCACGACACCTGCCAGGCCGAGTGCCGCGCCACCTGGGCGTTCGACCCGTCGACCCGGGCCGAGGTCTGGAACCTGTTCAAGAACGCGCCCGCGCCCGTCGGCTACGACCCCGCGATCATCCCCGGCTGGACGAGCCCGACCGTCGAGGCATTCGCCGCGCTGCGCCTCGAGCCCTGGCGCCTGCGCGTCCTCCCCGGAACCTCTCTCGGCTCGGGCGGCGTCGGCGCACTCACTTGGCGGGAGTGACCGGCTTCTCGCCGCCGAGCTCGAGCTGCTCCGGTGGCTCGTCCTGCGTCGTAGGGCGGACGATCCGGATCCGGTCGCCGCGCTCGATCGCGCCGAGCGTCTCCTCGAGCTCCGTGTCGCGCGGCTTCGCGCGGTGAAACTCGATCTCGTCGCCCGCGCGCAAGCCGAGCTTGGCCGCGGGTGAGTCGACAAGAACGCCGTAGACGCGGATGCCCCCTTCCCCCACGACGACGAGCGCGCCGACACGGCGCGTCGCGGCCCATGACTGCCCGTGCCAGCCGAGCGGCTCCTCGTCCTGACGCTGCAGCCACATGCGCTTCCGCGCGTAGTCGATGCGCACCTTGAAGTGCTTCAGCACCTCGTAACCGAGCAGTGAGTCGGAGGAGCTGCCCTGGTTGTAGAACCCATGCGGCGCGACCTCGATCGGCGCCGGTGCGAAGCTGAACGGGCCGATCGCCAGCGACTCGGCCTCGGCCAGGTGTGACTCGGTCGAGCCGAGCACACCCTCCGCGCGCATTTCGGTGAGCGAGGGCCGGTCGAAGCCGGCCCGCTTCGCGCTCTTCCCGGAGAGCAGCATCACGTCCGGCGCGCCCGTGTCGACCATGACCTCGACGGGCTTGCCGTCGAGCGAGACCTCCGCGATCAGGCGATTCGCGACCACGCGCAGCGGGATCACCGCCTCCTTCGGGTCGGAGACCTGCTTCGGCACCTCGTACTTCCCGGGGTCGATGAAGCGCACGCGTCGCTCTGCGAAGTCGAGCTCGAGCACGTAGTCCGCAAGGAACGTACCGCCGAGCAGGCCGTACTCCCAACCGGTGCGCGACGCGCTCTCGCTCGACTCGACGTCGACCCAGAACTGCAGCGAGCGACCCAACACCGTCTCGCGCTCGTAAGGCCGGTCGCGCGCGCGCCGGATGCTGACTCCCAGCTCCTTCGCGTAGCGCGGGGTCAGCACGCTGTCCGAGGCGCCCGTGTCGAGAAGGAGCTGGAACGGCCGCGCGCCCGCGGGCGCGAGATTCAGCGCGATGCGATTCGCCTCCGGCCAATCGAGGAACGGCAGGGTCGCCTGCACCGCCTCGGTCGGCACGTCGGCTGTCGGTGTCTCGGCCCGCGCCGCGAAGGCCAGACTCACTGCCCCTGCGACGAGCCATTTGTTCAAGTGAGATCCCTTTGCGTCAGACTCTACAGCGAACCGCTGGCAATCTAGCGCTGCAAGCTGGCTTGCAGGCTAGGCGTGGCAGGTCTCTCACACCGGCGGACTGAGCTGCAGCCGGACGAGCTTCTGATAGAGCCCGCCGCGCGCGGCGAGCTCGTCGTGCGTCCCGGTCATGCTGATCGCGCCGTCTTCGAGGACGGCGATGATGTCGGCGGACTGCACGGTGGAGAGGCGGTGGGCGATGACCAGGACGGTGCGGTGCTCCATGAGTCGCGCGATCGCCTCTTGCACGGCTTGCTCGGAGATGGCGTCGAGCGCGGAGGTGGGCTCGTCGAGGATCAGGATCTGCGGGTCGCGCAGGATCGCGCGCGCGACGGTGATGCGCTGGCGCTGGCCGCCGGAGAGCTGGCCGCCCAGCTCGCCCACGGGGGTTTCGTAGCCCTGCGGCAGCTTCTCGACGAAGTCGTGCGCGTTCGCGGCGCGCGCGGCGGCGACGACTTCGTCGTGACTCGCCTCGGGGCGGCCATAGCGGATGTTCTCGAGGATCGAGGTGTCGAACAGGAACGGCTCCTGAGTCACCACGGCGCACAGCTCGCGCAACGACTTGCGCGCCAGCTTGCGCGCGTCTACGCCGTCGAACTCGATCGAGCCGCTCTCGGGGTCGTGGAAGCGCAGCAGCAGGTCGGCGACGGTGGTCTTGCCCGCGCCCGTCGGGCCGACCAGCGCGACGGTCTTGCCGGCGGGGATCTCGAGGTCGAAGCCGCGCAGCACCTCCTCGCGGCCGTAGTGGAACACGACGTCGCGGAAGCGGATGCCGTGCTCGAGCCGGGTGATCGGCAGCGCGTCGGGCTCGTCGATGGTCTCCTCCTCGGCGTCGATCACCTCGAAGATGCGCTCCGCGGAGGGCACCGTGTCGTGGATCGAGTTCCACAGCTGAGTCAGCGCCTTCAGCGGGCGGTACAGGCTGCCGGAGACGAAGGAGAACGCGAGCAGGGTGCCGAGCGTGAGCCCCCAGAATTCGCCGATCACGGCCCAGATGCCGAGCACGAGCACGCCGACCATCACGCCCTGAGTCACGAACTCGACCAGCGAGCGCGAGTACACGCGGTTGCGCACCACGCGCAGCGCGCGCCGAAAGTAGCGCATGATCTCGTCGGCGAACGCGTGCGCCTCCGCGTGCTCGGCGCCGAACGCCTTGATCACCTTCATCCCCGAGAGCATCTGCACCAGACGCTGCATCACCTCGCTGACTTGCTCCTGGCGGCGCCGGCTCGCCTTGCGGATGCGCGAGCCGAAGATCGCGAGTACGAGCGCGATCGGCGGGCCGATCGCGAACAGAGCCAGCGCGAGCTGCCACGACAGCCATACCGCCCCGAACAGCGCGATGATCACCACGCCCGCGTCCTCGAGCACGTCCCCGAAGATCTGCGACTGCAGGCGGTTCGCGATCGCCGTGTCACTCGTGAGTCGCGCGATCGCGTCGCCCCGCGTCTCCCGCTGGTGTCGCCCGAGCGGCAGGCGCAATAGCTTCTCCGCGAGCTCGCGCTGCATGTCGACCAGCACGCGAGTCATCACCCACTCGGACGCGTAGTCGCGCACCAGGCGGATGAGCGGCATCAGCACCACCAGCAGCAGGCCGGAGAGCGCCACGCGCCACAGGTTCTTGCGCACGCTCCTCTTCAGGTCGCGGCGCTGCTGGCGGAGCTTCTGGGGATCGACCGCCTCGATCTTCGGGCGCTTCAGCACGTCGCTGATCGACTCGACGCGCGCGTTCTTCAGCGCCACGTCGTCGACCAGGTTGCGCACGATGAAGGCACGGCCGGTGACTCCGCCGCCGTAGAGCAGCGAGAACACGATCACGATCAAGACGAGCCAGGCGTAGGGCCGCGCGTAGCCGAGCAGGCGCAGGGTGGGGCGGGCCTTCGCTGGCAGTGGGTCGGGCACGGCCGCCTAGGCGACCTTCGTGACCTTCCCCGAGCGAATGCACTGCGTGCAGACCCGCAGCTTCCGCACCCGACCGGAGACGATCGCGCGCACGCTCTTCAGATTCGGCAAGAAGCGGCGGCGCGATTTGTTGTTGGCGTGGCTCACGTTGTTGCCCGACGAGGGCCTCTTCCCGCAGAGCGCGCACGAGAACGCCATGACGTCTCCCTAAGTCCCGGGGGCCTTGTACCAAAAGGGCCCCGCGATGTCATGGCAATCCGCGTTTTGCCCCCAGCCGCTCGGCGAGGCGCAGCGCCGCCTGGCGCGCGAGCAGAAGCTCGCCCTCGAAGCCCAGCCCGGGCGCGAGCTCCGCGCCGACGGCGTAGACCGGCGGCTTCGTGCGCAGCACGGTCTCGTTGCGCGCCGCGAGGAAGCGATGGTCCGCGGTGTCCCGGTCCCAGCGCGGCGCGGGGCCGAGCTCGACCGGCACGAGGCCGTCGTCGGGAAACGGGTTCAGCTCGCCCAGCGGCTGATCGATCGGCAGGGCGGTGGCGCCCGGGCCGGCGACGAGCAGCCACTCGATGCCTTCCTGAGCCGGGTCCGCGTAGCGCGCCAACCAGTGGACGGCCTCCGGCGCACCCGGCGCGACGACGGCGCGCGCCGCGAGCCCGACGGGCAGGGCGTCCTTCTCGGCGCGGAACAGGCGCAGGGGGATGTCGACCGGGGGTGTGCGCGGGGCGAGCCAGCGCGGCGTCGCACCGGCCGCGACCGAGACGCGCCGCAGCAGCTCGAGCGGCGCCGCCAACACCGCTCCGCGCGCAAACAGCCGCCCGCGCGGCAGCTCCACGCCCAGCTCGCCTTGCTCGGAGACCAGCGCGAAGTCGCCGGCGGCGCGGATCTCGCCGTGCAGGGTGAGGAAGCGGCGCCGGAACAGATCCAAGAAGGGGGCGCCGGCGTCGGGCATGAAGAAGCCGCCCTCGCGTGTTCCGCGCAGCAGCATCGCGGCGTCGCGGCCGGGCGGACTCTCGGGGGTCAGGCGCGAAAGCGCGGCGAGCAGCGCACCGACGACCGGGGCGAGCCCGTCGGGCAGCGGGCCGAGGCTCGCCTCGGCGCTGCCGTTGCGCCCGCCTAAGGACAGCAGGCGCTGCACCAGCGGCGCGTTGCTGTCGCCGGCGTCGCCGTCGACGAGCCTCGCGCGCAGCTCGTCGCCGCGCACGTCGATGGCCTCGAAGAACGCCTGCGCCGCGGCGGGGTCGCAGACCTGGAAGGCGTCGAGCTCGCGCGCCAGATCGCGCCGGCCGGCGTGGATGTCGAGCCGGGCGCGCGGCAACAGCACCTGCAGCGCCACCGAGCGCTGCGCGACGCGGCGCTGCTCGATCAGCGGCAGGGCGAGCTCGCGAAACACGCGGTGCGCCGGGCCGTCGATCTCGAGCCCCGACAGCGCGAACGGCTCGCGCAGGAGCGGCGGCCGCTTCGCCAGCGCATCTTCCTCGATCAGCACGGTGCGCAGCCCGGAGCGCGCGAGATACGTCGCGGCGACGAGCCCGCCGAGCGAGCTCCCGATCACGAGCACGTCGGAGCGAAGCGTGGTCATCGCGCGGTTTCTCTACCCCCCCGAAAGCCGGTGCGCGCCATTGTAATTCGCTTTGCCGGCTTACACTCTCCTGCCGTGCGCGGCGGCGGAGCGGGGATCACAGTAGTCATCCCGACCCTGAACGAGCAAACCCGGATCGAGCGCGCGCTCGCCTGCACGGCGGTGCCAGGGGTCGAGCGGATCGTGGTCGACGGCGGCTCGAGCGACGGAACCGCCGACGCCGCCCGCCGGCTGCGCGCCGAGAAGGTGATCCACGCGCTCCCGGGCCGCGCCCATCAGATGGACGCCGGCTACCGCGAGGCGCAGGGCGAGGTGGTGGTGTTTCTGCACGCGGACACGCGGCTCGACCCGGGCTGGAGTGAAGCGGTGCTCCGAGCGCTCGCCGACCCCGCGACCGCGGGCGGCGCGTTCCGACTGCGCTTCGAGGAGGCCGGCGCGCTGCTGCGCGCGGTGGAGTTCGGGGCGCGACTGCGCGCGCGCCTCGGCGGTCTGCCCTACGGCGACCAGGCGCTGTTCGTGCGCAAGCGCGTGCTCGACCTAGCGGGCGGGATCGCCCCGGTGCCCATCTTCGAGGACCTCGACCTGGTGCGGCTGATCCAAAAGAGCGGCCGGCTGGCGCTGCTGCCCGAGTGCGCATGGACGTCGGCGCGGCGCTACGCGCGCAACGGCGCGCTGCGCCAGGTGCTGCGCAACCAGGCCGCGCTGGCGAGTTACTTCCTGCGCCTGCCGCGCGCGCGCGTCGCGGCCTGGTACCGCCGGCGGCCCGCGGCGTGAAGCACCCGAAACGCCCCGGAGTCATGTCGGGAATCGTCACGCTGACCAGCGACTTCGGCACCGCCGACGGCTACGCCGGCGCGCTGAAGGGCGTGATCCTCGCGCGGCTCGGGACCGCCCGGGTGGTGGATCTCGCGCACGACCTCGCGCCGGGTGACGTCGCCGCGGCGAGCGAGTTGCTCGCGCGCGCGGCGCCGTTCTTCCCGCCGCGCACGGTGCACGTCGCGGTGGTCGATCCCGGCGTGGGCACGGCGCGGCGCGGGCTGGCGCTCTCGCTGGGCGAGCAGCTCTACGTCGGGCCGGACAACGGCATCTTCACGGGCGTGCTCGAGCTGGGCGCCACCGCCGCCGCGCGCGCGCTCGAGAACTGGGGGCTGTGGCGCGACTCGGTCTCGCCGGTGTTTCACGGCCGCGACATCTTCGCGCCCGTCGCCGCGCACCTGGCCGGCGGCGGTGAGCTGCGCGACGTCGGTCCGACCGTCGCCGCCGACTCGCTCGTGCGTCTGCCGACCCCGCTGCCCAGCGGTGACCCGGCCGAGCTGCGCGGGGAGGTCGTGCACGTCGACCGCTTCGGGAACCTGGTGACCAACCTGCGCGCGCCCCGCGAGCCGGGCGCGGCGTCGCTCGAGGTGGCCGGTCGCGCGCTTCCGCTGTCGCGCACGTACGCGGACGTCGCGCCCGGCGCGCTCGTCGCCCTCGTCGGCTCGTCGGGGCGCATCGAGCTGGCACTCAATGGGGGCAGTGCGGCATCCCACTTGGAGGGGGGCCGAGGCCTTGTGGTAATCTTGCGCGCCCCGAGGGAGTCCGCTTGACCCCGAGACAGCGCGTCGTCGCCTACGTGCGTCGCTATCGCGCGCGCTATGCAGCCGGTGCCATTCTGACGATCGGCTACTCGATCGTATTCCAGATGGTGCCGCTCGCCGTGCGCGACGTGGTGAGCGAAATTTCGGCCGGCGCCGACGCCGCCGTCGTGACTCGCTCCGCGCTCTGGCTGGTCGGCGTGGCCGCGCTCTTCTCGGCGCTGTCCTACGCATCGCGCAACGTGCTGTTCACCGCGGCGCGCGAGATCGAGTACGAGCTGCGCGGCGAGCTGTTCTCGCACCTGCAGCGCATGCCGCAGTCGTACTTCGCGGGCCAGCGCACCGGCGACCTGATGTCGCGCGCGGTCAACGACGTGAACAACGTGCGCATGTTCTTCGGCATGGGGCTCTTGAACTTCCTGCAAACCCCGGTGCTTTATCTGGGCGCGATCGGCGTCATGCTGCACGTCGACTGGCGACTCACCCTCTGGGTGCTGTCGCCGTACCCGCTGTTCATCGGCGTGGCGCGCTTCTTCGGCCGGCGCATGCACAGCGCCACGATCGAGGCGCAGGAGCAGCTCGGCGCGCTCTCCTCGTCGGTGCAGGAGAACGCGGCCGGGGTGTTCGTGGTGCGCTCGAACACGATGGAGGAGCGCGAGCGCGCGCGCTTCGATCTGGACGCCCGCGCGCTGTACAAGAAGCAGATGCGCCTCGCGATCATCAACACCGGCATGATGACGACGATCCAGATGCTGCCGACCCTGGCGCAGATCGGCGTGCTCGCGGCCGGCTCGTACGGCGTGATCGGCGGGCGACTCACACCCGCGGACCTCTGGCTCTTCTATCTCTACACGATCCAGCTCACGTTCCCGACGTTCATGGTGGGCTGGGTGATCAACATCGTGCAGCGCGGCATGGCCGGCCTGCAGCGGCTCGGCGAGATCCTCGACGTGGTGCCGTCGATTCGCGACCGCGCGGACGTGCTGCCGCTCGAGAAGCTCGAGGGACGCGTCGACGTGCGGAACCTGCGCTTCGCGTTTCCCGGGCGCGAGGCGCGGCCGGCGCTCGCGGGTGTCTCGTTCTCGGTCGAGCCGGGGCAGACGGTGGGCATCGTCGGCCCGGTCGGCTCGGGCAAGAGCACGCTGGTCTCGGCGATTCCGCGCCTGCTCGAGATTCCCGACGGCACGGTGCGCATCGACTCCGCGGACGTGAATCGCATTCCGCTGTCACTCCTGCGCTCGAGCTGCGCGGTCGTCCCGCAGGACAGCTTCCTGTTCTCCACCACGATCGAGGAGAACGTGCGCTTCGGGTGTCCCGATAGCGGGCGGCCGCGCGTGCGCGAGGCCGCGCGGCGCGCGCACGTGCTCGAGGACATCGAGGACTTCCCGGAGGGCTTCGAGACGGTGGTGGGCGAGCGCGGCATCACGCTCTCGGGCGGACAGCGCCAGCGCATCGCGCTCGCGCGCGCGCTGGCGCTCGAGCCCGCGATCCTGATCCTCGACGACGCTCTCTCGTCGGTCGACGCCGCGACCGAGGAGGGAATCCTGAAGGAGCTGCGCGCAGCGCGCGCGGGCCGCACCTGCTTCATCGTCGCGCACCGGCTCTCGGCCGTGCGCGACGCCGACTTCATCCTGGTGCTCGACGAGGGCCGCATCGCGGAGCAGGGCACGCACGAAGAGCTGGTCGCGCACGACGGCATCTACGCGCGCATCCACCTGCAGCAGCAGCTCGAGGCCGAGATCGAGGGCAACGCAGCGTGACTCCCGGCTTCCACGACGAAGAGCTGCTCGGCAAGGTCTATGACTCGACCCTGATGCGCCGGCTGTGGCCGTACCTGCGCCCGCACTGGCGCTTCGTCGCGGCGGCGATCGCGCTGATTCCCGTGCGCGTCGTGCTCGAGATGATTCCCGGCTCGCTGTTCGGCGCCGCGCTGAATCACCTGGCCGGCGTGGATCGCTTTCCCGGCGTGCCGGTGTTCCGCGTGCTCGCGGAGCCGCCCGCCGGATTCCCGGCGATCGCCTGGCTCGCGCTGATGTTCCTGATCATCGCTACGCTGGGCGCGGCGGTCGAGTTCGCGCGCGGCGTCTCGATGGCGGTGATGGGCCAGCGCGCGATGCTCGAGCTGCGGCGCTCGCTCTTCACGCACGTGCAGCGCCTGCCGCTGCGCTTCTTCGACCGCTACCCCGTCGGGCGCCTTGTGACTCGCCTGGGCAACGACATCGAGTCGGCGTCGGAGATGTTCTCGGCGGGCCTGGTCGCGCTGCTCGCCGACCTGGTGATGATGCTGGCGTTCGCGGCCGTGCTCTTCTGGTTGAACTGGCGGCTCGCGGCCTGCGCGATGGCCGTGGTCCCGGTCATGGCCGGCGCCGCGATCGTGTTCCGCTGGAAGGTGCGCGACGCGTTTCGCGTGGTGCGCCAGAAGATCGCGCGCATCAACGCGCACCTCCAGGAGACGATCACGGGCATGCGCGTGGTCCAGCTGTTCGCGCGCGAGGAGCGCAATTTCGCCGAGTTCATGCGCACCAACGGCGAGCACCGCGACGCCTGGTTCACGTCGATCAACTACGAGTCGCTGCTCACCGCGACGATCGGCCTGGCGGGCAACCTGACCACGGCGTTCATCCTCTGGTACGGCGCGCGGCTGATGGGCTACCACGTGGTCGCGATGGGTGACTTGCTGCTGTTCGTCGACTGGATGCGGCGCTTCTACCGCCCGCTGCAGGACCTCTCGGCGAAGTACTCGGTCATGCAGTCGTCGATGGCGAGCCTCGAGCGCGTGTTCCAGCTGCTCGACGTTCCGACCGAGCCCGAGGAGCGCGCGACGCGCGGCGGGCCGCGGGCGATCCGCGGCGAAATCAGCTTCGAGAACGTGAGCTTCGCCTACGAGGCTCAACCTGTGCTGAAGAACCTGTCGTTCTCGGTGTCGCCGGGTCAGCGGGTCGCCCTGGTGGGTCACACGGGCGCGGGCAAGACGACCGTGCTGAAGCTGCTCGCGCGCATGTACGAGCCGCAAGAGGGGCGCATCCGGATCGACGGCGTCGACGTGCGCGACATCCCGCGCGCGGAGCTGCGCCGGCACATCGCCTTCGTGCTGCAGGACGTGTTCTTGTTCACCGGAGATCTCGCCTACAACGTGAGCCTCGGCCGCGCCGATGTCTCGCAGGCGGAGGTCGAGTCGGCGATGCGCACGGCGCACCTCGAGCAGTTCGTCGCGCGCCTGCCGCTCGGCTACCGCCAGCCGGTTCACGAGCGCGGCGGGAACTTCTCGGTCGGCGAGCGCCAGCTGCTGTCGTTCGCCCGCGCGCTCGCACAGCGGCCGGAGATCCTGTTGCTCGACGAGGCGACTTCCAGCGTCGACACCGGCACCGAAGCGCTGATCCAGGACGCCCTGCACGCGCTGATGAAGAACAAGACCTCGATGGTCGTCGCTCACCGCCTGTCGACGATCCAGGACGTCGACCGGATCCTCGTGCTGCACCACGGCGAATTGCGCGAGTCCGGGACTCACGACCAGCTGCTCACGCAGCGCGGGCTCTACTGGCGGCTCTATCAGCTCCAGTACGCCGTTCAGGAGCGCAGCGCCGCCTGACTTACGCTCGGCTCCGCCTCGCTGCGCGCCGCTGCGCGGCTTGCGTCTCACTGAAACGCCAGCGGCAGGCTCCGGAGGCCGCGCAGGACGAAGGAGTCGAGCCGCTCGGGCTCGGCGTCGGGCTTGCGCGCGAGGCCGCGCAGCTCGAAGAGCTCTTCGAGGGCGACCCGCGCCTCGAGACGCGCGAGGGCAGCGCCCAGACAGAAGTGCACGCCGAAGCCGAACGCGACGTGACTCGTGCGCTCGCGAGTCAGGTCGAAGCGCTCGGCGTCCGGGAACGCGCTCTCGTGGCGATTCGCCGAGGCGAGCAGCGGGACGACGATCGAGCCGCGGGGAATCGCGACCCCGGCGAGCTCCGTGTCGCGGGTCGTCTCGCGGAAGACGGCCTGGGCGGGTGAGTCGTAGCGCAGTGTCTCCTCGACGAGCGCCGGCACGAGGGCGGGCTCGCGCTGCACCCGCGCGAGCTCGGCGGGGTGCTCGGTGAGCGCGAGGAGCGCGTTGCCGAGCAGGTTCGTGGTGGTCTCGTTCCCCGCGACGAGCAGCAGCAGCGTGAAGATCACGACCTCGGCCGGCTTCAGCCCCTCGCCGTCTTCGGCGCGAATCAGCGTGCTGATGAGATCCTCGCGCGGGGCCTTCCGGCGCTGGTCGATGACCTCGGCCAGGTAGCGGAACAGCTCCGGAACCGCGGACGAGATCGGCGTTCGAGTGACCGCACCGAGAGAGTTGGCCACGATCGCGTCCGACCAGCGCTTGAAGTCGGCGCGCCGCTCCGGATCGACGCCGAGCAGCTCGGAAATCACGGTAACTGGCAGGGGGATCGCGAGATCCTGAACCAGATCGAGCTCGCCCTTCGGGCGCACGCCGGCGATGCAGGCTCGCGCGATCTCGCGGATGCGCGGCTCGAGCTCGGCGATCCGCCGCGGCGTGAAGCCGCGATTGACGATCGAGCGCAGCGCATCGTGCACGGGCGGATCGGCGAACACGACAGACCGCGCGCCGGCGAGCTCCTGGACAGGGAAGGGCAGTGAGGCGACGAGCTGAGCGATTGCTTCCGCTGGAACCTCAGCACCCTGGCCGAGCGGCGAGGCCGGTGCGCGCCCGTTCGAGCGCAGGAAGCGCATCGCGCGCGAGGAGAAGACCTCGGGATTGCGCAGCACTTCGAGCACGTCGCGCTGACAGGCGACCGCGTAGAAGCCCGTGCTCTCGATCAGCCGGACAGGCGCCTTGCGCCGCAGCTCGCGGTAGTGCGGGTACGGATCGCGGCGAACTTCC
>DATFUE010000164.1:0-6009 GCA_035261165.1 Myxococcota bacterium | reverse complement strand
TCGCTTCTTGTCGACGAGCTGCTCGCCGCGGGCATCCAGCCCGCGCTGACCCTGTACCACTGGGACCTGCCGCAGGCGCTGCAGGACCGCGGCGGCTGGGCGGAGCGCGCGACCGCGCAGCGCTTCGCGGACTACGGCGCGCTCTTGTTCGAGCGCCTCGGCGACCGAGTGACTCGCTGGATTACGCACAACGAGCCGATCGTCACGTCGATGATGGGCTACCGAGCCGGGGTGCTCGCGCCCGGGATTCGCGACCTGCGCCTGGCGGGTCGGGCGATCCACCACCTGCTGCTGTCGCACGGGCTCGCGGTCGCGGCGTTCCGCGCCTCCGGCAAGCCGGGCGAGATCGGGATCACGAACGCGAACACGAGCTACGAGCCGGCGGACGAGCGCGAGGAGTCACGCGCCGCCTGCGAGCTCGCGCGCGACTTCGACACGCGCACCTGGCATGGACCGCTGTACGGCCGCGGCTACCCGGCGTCGGTGCTGCGCTACTACGAGAAGAACGACGCCGCGCTGCCGATCGAGAAGGAGGATTTGCGCGCGATCGCCGCTCCGACCGACTTTCTCGGCGTGAATCTCTACAGCCGCAGGCGCGTGCTCGCCGACGCGAGCCGCGGGGTCGGCTATCGCGGCGCGCCGCCGACCCTGCCGCTGCTGCCGATGGGCTACGAGGCCGCGCCCTTCGCGCTGGGCGACTTTCTGCGCTTCGTGTCGAGCGAGTACGGGAAGCCGAAGATCTACGTCACCGAGAACGGAGTCTGTGACAACACCGCGCCCGCCGGCGGCGTCGTCGCCGACGTGGAGCGCACGGAGCTCCTGCGCGGATTCATCGCCGGCATGCACGCGGCGATCGCGGACGGCGCGGCCGACGTGCGCGCGTACTACGTCTGGTCGCTGCTTGACAACTTCGAATGGGCATATGGGTACTCGAAGCGCTTCGGCATCGTCTGGACCGACTTCGAAACCCAGGCGCGCATCCCGAAGCAGAGCGCGAGCTTCTTCGCGGAGCTGGCGCGCCGCAACGGGTTGGAAGTCTAACTTGCGGCTCAAGAGTCGTGAGGAGTCGCCCGATCGACCAGAGTGACTCGAGCGGAGTGGCTCGAGTGACCTGATATCAGGTCGCCACTGAGGAGTCGATCCATGCAACCAGCCATTCTTTCCGTCGTTTCGCCCCTCGACAAGACTTTCAGCAGCAGCAACGCGCCGGGCGCACGGCCGCGCATCGTCGCTGCCGAGGACGATCCCGATGCGGGCCTCGCGCTCGAGGTCACCCTGGGCTCTGCCTACGACGTCTTGGTGGTCCCCTGCGGCCGCGAGCTGCTGCAGCTCCTGGAGCAGGAGCCCGCGGACCTGATCCTGCTCGACTACCAGCTGCCCGACATCAACGGCCTGCGCGTGATGGAGGCGATTCGCCGCCGCTATGGCGATGCGACGCCAGCGATCGCGGTGTCGGCGTTCTCGCACCGCCGCAGCGCCTGTCTGCAAGCCGGCTTCTCGACCTTTCTGCAGAAGCCGTTCGGCCGCGTGGATCTGATCTGGGCGGTGGAGCGCGGTCTGCGTGCCGCGCATCCGCGGGGCGCCGGCGCCTGAGCTCGGAGATATCAAGCCGTCCATCGCTCCACTGATTCGGATGCGGAGTGACTCGCGCGGTTCTCGAGCCGCCACGCGGAGCGGAGTCGTACAGTCCAGGTTCAGATCTCGTTTGCCGGCGACGATCTCCCCGGAAAGCCGACTGCGTGACCATCAGTCTCGCGAGGCGTGGAGGTCGAGCCGGCCTTGGCAGAGAATGGGCAGACCGACGAGCTCGAACGGCTCGCCGTGTTGGTCGTAGAGGACCAACCTGACGACATCGAGCTGCTGCGCCTGCATCTGCGCTCCACCGGGCCGTTCAGCTTCACGATCGTCGCCGCCCAGTCGCTCTCGCAGGCGCGCCGCGAGCTCGCGGAGCGGCGCTTCGACCTGATCTTTCTCGACTACCACGTCGGCATCGAGGACGGCTCCGTGCTGCTGCGCGAGCTGCGCGCGGCCGGCCGGATCGACGCCGTGATCGTTCTCACCGGACAGGGCGACGAGTACACGGCCGCGCGCCTCGGGCGCGAGGGCGCCGACGACTACGTCGCGAAGCGCGATGCCCACGGCGAAGTGCTGCGCCGTGCGGTCACGAACGCCCTGGCGCTCGGACGCCTGCGCGAGGCGCGCATTCGCATCGCGGAGACCGAGCGACTCGAGGCCGTGAACCGCGAGCTCTCGGCGTTCGCGGCGATCGTCTCGCACGATCTGCAGGCGCCGTTGCGCACGGTCGAGTACTTCCTCCACTCGGTCTACTCCGTCCCGGGTCTCGACGACCACGCCAAGGAGAGCCTCGAGTTCGCGATGTCGGGAGTGACTCGCATGACCTCGCTGTGCCGCGACCTGCTCGCGTATTGCCAGCTCGGCGCGGTCCAGGGCACGCTGGCCACCGTCGATCTCGGCGACGTCGTGGCGGAGGCGCTCGCGAATCTGCGCGCGGCGATCGAGGAGAGCTCCGCGGTGCTCGAGATCGATCCGCTGCCGCAGGTCACCGGCGAGCGCACGCGTCTCGTGCAGCTGTTCCAGAACCTGATCGGGAACGCGCTGAAGTTCCGCGGCGACGACCCGTCGCGGATTCGGGTTCGCGCGCACGACGTCGGCGGCACTCTGGAGATCAGCGTCGAAGACAACGGCATCGGCATCCCGCCCGAGGATGCGGACCGCGTCTTCGGGGCGTTCCAGCGCGTCGCCGCGGCGGAGACACGCCCCGGCAGCGGGCTCGGTCTCGCGATCTGCCGAAAGATCGTGACTCAGCACGGCGGCTGGATCTGCGTCGTCCCGAGCGAGCCTCCGGGCACGACGATCTCGTTCACGTTGCCGACGCCCGAGTCACGGACCTCTCTCCCGCGCACGACATAGTCGCTTCAGCGATATCACTTGTGACTCGCTATCGACGTGACACTTGTCTCACTGCTGCCATTCGCTTCTCAGGGTTTTGCACGAGCCGCCGATCGATGAGGAAATGCGAGGCGAAGCACGGTGAACAGGAGATCGGGCAGCGCGATCGGGCGCGGTTGGCTGGTGGGCTTGCTCCTCGGCGGCTGGCTCGCTCCCGCGCAACACGCGCGCGCCACCGATGAGGGCGCGACCCCGCTGAAACGCTTGACCCTGGAGCAGCTGATGCAGGTCGAGGTGACCTCGCCGTCGAAGAAGCCCGAATCCCTGCTCGAAACCGCCGCGGCGGTGTACGTGATCACTCAGGAAGACATCCGCCGCTCCGGCGCCACGTCGCTGGTGGAGGCGCTGCGCCTCGCGCCGGGCGTGCACGTCGCGCGCATCGATGCGAACACGTGGGCCGTCGGCATCCGCGGCTTCACGAGTCGTCTGTCTCGCGCGGTGCTCGTCTTGATCGACGGCCGCGCCGTGTACTCGCCGCTGTTCGCGGGGGTGTACTGGGAGGTCCAGGACACGATGCTCGAGGACGTCGAGCGCATCGAAGTGATTCGCGGGCCCGGAGGGACGCTGTGGGGCGCGAACGCCGTCAACGGCGTGATCAACATCATCACGAAGGGCGCGCGCGAGACTCAAGGGCTGCTCGCAACCACGGGAGTCGGCACCGAGGAGCGGGTGTTCGGCCGCGCGCGCTACGGGGGCGAGGTGGGTCCCGATCTGGCGTATCGCGTGTACGGCAAGGGCTTCGAGCGGACCGAGCAGTCCGCCGTGGGAACCGCCAACTTCGACGGCGCGCAGATCGCGCGGGGTGGCTTCCGGATGGACTGGACGCCGCTGGCGTCGGACGGAGTCACTCTACAGGGCGACCTCTACGGAGGTGGCATCGACGGGCGGGCCGCGATCACGCACCTCGACCCGCCAGGAGTCGAGCTCAGCAACCGGAAGACGGACGTCTCTGGAACGAACTTGCTGGCGCGCTGGCAGCACCGCTACGACGGCGGCTCCGACTCGTCCGTGCAGCTCTACTACGACCGGACGCGCCGCGACGAGCCGACCTTTCGCGAGCTCCGCGACACTCTCGACTTCGACTTCCAGCACCACGTGACGCTGCCGTTCGCGCAGGACGCCGTCTGGGGACTCGGCTATCGCTACTCGTCGGGCGACGTGTCGTCGCTGCCGTCTCTCGCCTTCACGCCGCCGCGGCGCAGCGATCAGTTGTTCCAGGCCTTCGTGCAGGACGAGATCACCCTGGCGCCGGAGCTGCTGCGACTCACGATCGGAACGAAATTCGAGCACAACGACTACAGCGGCTACGAACTGCAGCCGAGCGCGCGCCTCCTCCTGACGCCGGGAGGCTCGCAGGTGTTCTGGGCGGCGATCTCGCGGCCGGTGCGCACACCGTCGCGCGTCGAGGACGACCTGGAGGCGAGCGGCTTCGTGACGGTGACGCCGCTGCCGATCTTCACGCGCCTGATCGGCAACGGCAACTTCGACTCCGAGCGCGCCGTGGTCTACGAGGCGGGCTATCGCACGCAGCCCCTCGACTCACTCTTCGTGGACGTCGCGGGCTTCTACAACGTCTACCGCGATCTCTTGGGCGCAAAGCTCGGAGCGCCGTTCGTCGAGGCCGGTGCGGGCGGACCGCGGTTCGTCCTGCCGATCTTCCTCTCCAACGACCTCGACGCGACCGTGTATGGCGTCGAGGTCGCGCTCGACACGCGGCCGACCGACTGGTGGCAGGTGAAGGTCTCCTACTCGTACCTGCAGATGGACGTCCGCCCGCAAAGCGGGACGGATCTGCTCGCGGCCAGCACCGCCGGCTCGAGCCCGCACAATCTCGCCTCGCTCGAGTCGATCCTCGACCTTCCGCACGGCCTCGAGCTCGACACGACCTTGCGCTACGTCGACGTGCTGCCGAATCAGGAAGGCGTGCGAATCAGCAACTACTTCGCTCTGGATCTGCGGCTCGGCTGGCGCATGAGTGACCGAATCGAGCTCCAGATCGTGGGCCAGAATCTCCTGGCGTCGCAGCATCCGGAGTTCGGCAAGGACGGGCCCAACGCGGTGGAGATCCGGCGCGGCTGCTACGGCCAGGTGACCTGGCGATACTGATGAGTGCGGTGCGCTGCATCTCGCGACGCATGCTCCTCAGCCTTCTCCTGACCCCCCTGGTCCCCGCGTCCGTGGCGGCGGCTCCGACGGCCAGCGAGGTGAAGGCGGTATACCTGTACAACTTCGCCAGCTTCGTGGACTGGCCGGACACGGCCTTCGGCGGGAGTGAGACGTTCGAGATCTGTGTTCTGCGCGATGACTCACTGAGTCGCGCGCTCGAAGGGGTCGTGGCGGGCGAGAGCGTCGGTGGCCGGCGCCTCGTCGCCCGGCGCATCGCCCGCGCGCTGGAAGCGGCCGGCTGCCAGATCGTGTTCATCGGCGGCAACGAGACCGTCGGAGCGTCCGGGGTTCTGCAGGCGGTGGCGGGCAAGCCGGTGCTCACCGTCGGAGAGGTCGAGGTCTTCGCGCGCGAGGGCGGGATGATCCGGTTCGTCATGGAGCGGGGCACCGTGCGCTTCCAGATCAACGCCGCTGCAGTGTCTCGCAGCGGCCTCGTCATGAGCTCCAAGCTGCTGCAGCTCGCGCGCGTCGCGGTGGCGGACGACTGACGCCATGAAGCTCGGCGGCGCCGCCTCCGTCCGCGAGAAGCTGATCTGGACGAGCATGCTGGCCAGCATGATCGTTCTGGTGCTCGCCTCGGCCGCGTTTCTCGCCTACGACCTGGTGAGCTTCCGGCGCCGCATCCCCCGGGTTCTCGACACCACCGCCCAGATTCTCGGGCTGAACAGCGCGGCGGCCCTGCTGTTCGACGACGCGCCTGCGGCGAAGGATCTCCTCGGCGCGCTCGAGGCCGATCCCCGCATCGTTTCGGCCAGCCTCTACACCGAAAAGCGTCTCCTCTTCGCCCGCTACGCGCGCGATCCTGCGTTGGCGTGGCGGCCGATCTCGCCTTTTCCCGGAGAGGTCCTCCGGGAACCGCGCTTCGAGTGGCGG
>DATFUE010000163.1:0-2919 GCA_035261165.1 Myxococcota bacterium | reverse complement strand
CGATTTGCGTTGTGCCGAGCGCTCAGCCCAAGAGCGCGCGGCGGACCCCACCCGCCTCACTAAGGAGGAGCCCGAGAAGCCCGAGCGCGGTGTGGGTCCGTGGGGTCATTGCCAGCGGAGCCTACGCAGACACCGCCCGCGCGTCAAGCCGCGCTAGAAGCGATCCGAAGGCCAGTAAGTCGCGGCGCCCTCGCCGACGAGCTCCGCCAGCAGGGCCCGATCGGGGCTCGAGTCGGCCAGTCCCGCCAGGCGCGCCACCGGGCCGCGCTCGAGGACGCGCCACATCGGCGACGGATCGTGCGCGAGCGAGATCGCGATGCCGCGGCGCTCGAGCGCGGCGCCCAGCTCCGGATCGCGCACGAACGGCGCGTGCAGCGCGTGCGGGCCGTGCGCGTGGGCGAGGAGCAGCCCGGCGAGCGGCTCCGCGCCGTGCGCGGTGCGGGCGTACTCGAGCACGCGCAGCCGGCCGTTGAAGCTCGCCACGCGCGCGTACGCGACGATCGCGCCGTCGCACTCCGCCACGCGGAAGTCCTCTTCCGGCGTGCCCGCCGTGCGCAGCTGCCCGCGCCAGTAACTCGCGTCGCGCTGGGTCGAGCCGGACAGCGCCTCGTTGTAGGCCTCGTAGAGCGCCGCCACCTGCCGGAGATCCTCGGCCATGAACGCGCGGCCCGCCCGCGGCGCGGACCCGCTCGACAACGCCTGCGGCGAGAGGCGCAGGAGCGGCGCCGGGATGCGGTGCCAGCCGAGTCTCTCGTAGAGCGGCGCGACCGGCGCCGCGAACAACAGCGACAGCCACATGCCGCGCGCGCGCATGCGCTCGAGCGCGCCCTCGAGCAGCTCCGAAGACACTCCGCGCCCGCGGTGACTCGCGCGCGTCGCGACGCTGCCGATCCCTCCGAGCCGCACCGACTCGCCGCGCAGCCCGATCGTCTTGTCGAAGATCTGCACGCACGCGACCGGCGCGTCACCCTCGAGCGCGAGCAGATAGTCGCCGTACGCGAACGCCGGATCGAAATCCATGTAGCGCTCGAACAGCTCGCGCAGCCCGAAGGCGTGCTCCAGGAGATCGAGCACGGCGCCGCGGTCCTCGCGCTTCATCTCCCGCACTTGCATGCGGGCGAGCCTAGGCCAGCGCGCGGGCGACTGTGTCGGCGACGATCGCGGTGAAGGCGCGCGTGTCGAGCTTTCCGCCCACGTCCGCCGTCGACCTGCCCTCGGCGATCGCGCCGAGCACCGCCGCGCGCAGCGCGCCGCCCAGCTCGGGGTGCTCCGCGTGATCCAGCAGCATGCTGAATGCGAGCAGCGCTGCGGTCGGGTTGGCGATGCCCTTGCCCGCGATGTCCGGCGCGGTCCCGCCCGCGGGGTCGAACATCGCGACGTCGATCGCGCCCGCGCGGGCGAACGCGTAGTTGCCGCTCGCCCCCGTGCCCAGGCTGCCGACCAGCCCGCCCGCCATGTCGGAGAGAAAGTCGCCGTACTCGTTCAGCACCAGCACGACCTGATAGTCGTTCGGCTTCAGGATCACCTTCGCGAGCAACGCGTCGAACAGCTCCACGCGGTGGCGCACGTCCGTGTAACTCGCCGCCACCTCGCGCACGATCGTCTCGAAGAAGCCGTCGGTCGCACGCTGGATCGTGTGTTTCGACGACGAGGTGACCGAGAGCCGATTGCGCCGTGCGTGCTCGAACGCGAAACGCGCGGCCTCGGTGCAGGGCCGGCGCTCGACGATGCGCAGCGCGACCGCGACGTCCTCGCCGATCATCTGTCCGGGATCGTCGTAAGTTCCGCCGGTGGCGACGCGCACGATCTCGAGCGCGACGTTCTCCTTGAAGTTCGACGAGATGCCGCGGATCGACAGCACCGGGCGGTGGATCACCGAGAAGCCGAGCCGCCGGCGCAGCACCGCGTTCGGGCTCTCGCCCGCGGTGACGGTCGGGTACTTGAGGCCGATGCGCGTCTCGCGCAGCGAGGCCTCGGCCTCGTCGTAGACGTCGGGGTTGCGGCGGCGATTTTCGAGCGACAGGTCGACGCGGAGGAACTCGGTGCGCAGCGGCAACGCTTCGGCCACTGCATGCACGGACTCGGCGAGCTCGGGGCCGATGCCGTCGCCGAGCAACTCGGAGACGCGTAGGGTTTCCATCGCCGAATGAATCGCCTGCTAGACTGGCTTTCGCAAATGTCGGAGCTGAGAAGTCTCTACCAGGACGCGTTCAATCTGTTCGTCGCCGCGAAGTACGACGAGGCCGTCGCCGCGTACCAGCGGGTGCTGGCCAAGGACGCGCGCTTCAGCCTCGCGTATCAGGGGCTGGCCGAGGTCTACAGTCGGCTGAACCGACTGGACGATGCGGTGGCGACGATCCGCAAGGCGATCGAATGCGATCCGGACGAGGCCCTGTTCCATACGAGTCTGTCGCGCTTCCTCCAGCGCCAGGGAAAGATCCCCGAGGCGGAGGAGGCGGCGGCCGTCGCCGCGCGCAAGAACGCCTAGTCCGATTGACTTCGTTCGCCTGCGGCTCACTGCGCGCACCTTCGGCGCTTGCGGCGTCGCTCGGGGCGGCCCTCGCTCGGCCCCGATTGACTTCGTTCGCCTGCGGCTCACTGCGCACGCCTTCGGCGCTTGCGGCGTCGCTCGGGGCGGCCCTCGCTCGGCCCGATTGACTTCGTTCGCCTGCGGCTCACTGCGCGCACCTTCGGCGCTTGCGGCGTCGCTCGTTTGACGGGATAGCGACGGCGCGAGTCATCGGGAAGCCGGATCTGATGCTTCGGCTCTTGATCGACGGCGTCAGGCCACGTAACCGCCGTCGATCGTCATGCTGGCACCGGTGACAAAGCCGGATTCCGGCCCGACCAGATAAGCCACCATGGCGGCGATCTCTGCCGTGCTGCCCATGCGCCCGAGCGGGATCAGCGGCTTCACCG
>DATFUE010000162.1:0-8604 GCA_035261165.1 Myxococcota bacterium | reverse complement strand
CTCTCGCGCGGTCGCATCCTCGGGTTACTCGCCTGGGACGCGCATGTCAATCGCGAAAGTGCTTCACGCGTTGGGTGGAGCGCCCTCGAGCCGTTCGAGCAGCAGCCGCGCCGCGCGCATGGCGTAGCGCCCGAAGCCGAGCGGCCGGAGAATCGCGAGCGCTTGCCGCGCGTGGCTCTCCATCGCGGGGAGGTCACCGCGCTCGTGCGCGAGCTCCGCGAGTCCGAGGTGCGCGCGGCCCTCGAGCGAACGCGCGCCGATCTCGAGCGCGCGCGATAGCGCGTCGCTGAACGCGCGCTCCGCGTCGGAGTGCTCCTCGGGTCCGGCGGCGAGCGCGACCATCCCGGTCATCAGCGCCCCGCGCGCCTCGCGCAAGCGGCCGCCCGAGCGCTCCACGCGCGCTTCCGCGACACGCCGCGCGCGCCGCAGCTCGCCGACCTCGAGCAGCGCTTCGACGATCGTCTCGGAGTTGATGCCGAGATCGCCCGCCGTGAACAGCCCGCGCTCCATGCGGTCGAGCTCGAGCTGCGTGGCGTTGCGCTCGCCGCGGTCCGTGCGCGCGAGCAGGAGCGAGGCGCTCGAGCCGCGCACCGCCCCGAGATTCTGGATCTGCTCGGCGACCGGCAGGCCCGTCTCCGCCCAGTACTCGGCCTTCGCCGAGTCACCGCGCGCGGTCGCGACCGCGGCCAGCATCGACGAGCCGGCGCAGAACATCGTCTTGTTGCCCGCCGCCTTCGCGCGCGCGAACAGGTCGAGCGCGTCCTTCTCGGCTTCGTCGAGCTCGTCCGACTCGAAGATCACGCGATTCCGGAAGTAGCGCGTGCCGAGATAGATCTCGCTGTTCCGGTCGGCGTGTCCGCCGGCGACGAGTGTCTGCAAGACCTCCTCTACCGCGCGGCGCGCGTCCGCGAAGCGCGCGTCCAGAAGATAGGCCCAGACCAGCCCGCGGCTGATCTTCGGCAGGCTGGCGGTCAGGCCCGCGCGCTGCGCGATCGCGACGCCGCGCTCGGCCAGCTGGACGCCTTCGCCGAAGCGCTCGCGCCCGCTGTTCAAGACCACGATGCCGTAGTTCACGAGCAGCGACGCGAGTGACTCGTTGTCCTTGAGCTCTTCGGCCAGCGCGATCCCGCGCTTCGCCGCCTGCTCGTCGCGGTCCGAGCCCGAGTCGCCGTACACGATCGCCGCGCCGCTGATGCCGACAGCCGCGCGCAGCGCGAGTCGCTTGGTCTCGTCGCCGGCCTCGCGGCGCTCGCCGAGCGTCAGCTCCGCCAGCTGCCAGGCCTCACGGAACAGGCGGATGGCGTCGCCATAGGACGGCACGGAGAGCGCGTCGTTGGCCGCCTCGATCAGCGCCTGGATCCCGCGCGCGCGATCGTCGCCGCGCGCGAGGTGGTGCGCCGCGAGCGTGAGCGGGCGCCGGCCGTCCCCCGCACGAGTCACCGCGGCCGCCTCGGCCTCGAACAGCTTCGCCGCGCGGTCGTGCAGCGCGCGCCGCTCGCGCATCAGCAGCCCCTCGTAGGCGACCTCCTGCGTCAGGCTCTCGCCGAAGCGCAGCTCGCCCAAATCCATGTTGCCATTGCGGTGCAGGATGCCGCGCCGCTCGAGCTCGTAGAGCTCCGCGAGCGCGTCGAGCGACTCGTGCTCGAGGAGCTTCGCGACGTGCTCGCGCGCGAACTGCCGGCCGAGCACGGCCGCGACCTGCGCGACGCGCTTGGCGGCCGGTGGCAGGCGGTCGATGCGCGCGCCCAGCAGCTCGCCGATCGTGTCGGGGATACGGATGTCTTCCGCGCTGCGCGTGGCGCGCACGACTCCGTCGCGCAGCTCGAGCGTGCCGTCCTCGACCAGCGCGCGCGTCAGCTCCTCGAGATAGAACGGGTTCCCGTCGGCCTTCCGCAGGATGCGCCGCTCGACCTCGGGGGGCACCACTCCGTGCGCCCGCGCCGCGACGATGCGCGCCGCCTCCGCGTCCGCGAGCGGCCCCAGCCGCAGCTGGGTGATCGCGGCGTGTGACTGCCAGGTCGCCTGCCAGTCCGAGCGGTGCGTCAGCACGACCATCACCCGCTTCACGTGCAAGTGGGCGAGCGAAGTCTCGAGCATCTCGCGCGAGGCGTCGTCGATCCAGTGCAGATCCTCGATGATCAACACCACCGGCACGCGCTCGGCGGTGCGCGCGATCAGCCGCCCGATCGCATCGAAGCTGCCCTGCTTGACCGAGTCGTCGGACGGGCGCTCCACACCTTCCGGTGTCAGGCCGAGCATCCAACACAGATACACGTAGCCTTGGTCGAGCGTCTTGCTCTCGTCGGTGAAGCGCTTCGCGATCCGGCTCGCCTGAGTCTGCTCGTCGTCGCCCGGCTCGATCCCGAACCAGCGCCGGAACATCGAGATCCACGGCGAGTACGGGATCGAGCGTGTCAGCGACGAGCAGCGCGCCTCCAGAACCTCGACCTCGCGGCCCTTCAGGCGCTTGCGGAACTCGTGCACCAGTCGGGACTTGCCCATGCCGGCGTCGCCGACGATGGAGACGATCTGCGCGAGGCCGCTGTCGAGCCGGTCGAAACAGCCGCGCACCTGGCCGAGCTCGGCGTCGCGCCCGACGAGCGGCGTGAGCTCGCCGCGCTCGGCGCTCGCGAAGCTCGGCACGCGCTCCGCCGGGCCCTCGACCTCGTGCGCGGTGACGGGATCGGTCTTGCCCTTCACCTCGAACGGCCCCACCGGGTGCGTCTTGAAGCGGCCGCGCAGCAGCGCGTGCGTCGGCTCGGAGACCAGGATCGTGCCGGGCTTCGCGAGTGACTGGAGCCGCGCGGCGAGGTTCGTGGTGTCTCCCGTCGCGGTGTAGTCCATCTTCAGCTCGTTGCCGACGGTGCCGGCGATGACCACGCCGGTGTGGATGCCGATGCGCGCGCGCAGCGCGACGCCTCCGTCGGCCAGCAGGCGCTCCGAGAGCGCGGCGAGCTCGCGCTGAATGGCGAGCGCCGCGAGCACCGCGCGCTCGGGGGCGTCTTCGTGCGCGATGGGCGCGCCGAACAAAGCCATCATCCCGTCGCCCGCGAGCTGATTGACGATGCCCTCGAAGCGGTAGATCTCCGCGAGCACGAGCTCGAGATATTGCTCGAGCAGGTCGCGGTACTCCTCGGGGTCGAGGCGCTCGGCCAGCGCGGTCGAGCCGACCAGGTCGCAGAAGAAGACGGTCGCGCGCTTGCGCTCGCCGGCCACGGCGCCCGCGGCGCGTATGCGCTCGGCGAGCGTCTCCGGAATGTGCCGCGACAGGCGCGAGAGGCGCGCTTCGTTCGCGACCTGTTCGGGCGCCTGAGTCGGCGGAACCGGCGCGGGCGGCGGAGGCGCGAGCACCGCCGGCGCGGACGCCAACGCGATCTCGCGCCCACAGTCGGGACAGAAGCGCCAGCCGGGTTCGACCGCCGCGCCGCAATTCGGGCACGGGACCTCCGCGGGCGCGCCGCAGCTCACGCAGAACTTCTTGCCGGGCAGGAGCTCGGTACCGCAACGCGAGCAACGCATCGATCAAACACCTTCGGCTGACCCCATCCCCGCGTCAAGCCGCCGCGAGATAGGATGTCGCCCGCGGTGAAGCTGGTTACTTGGAACGTGAATTCGATTCGCCAACGGCGCGAGCGCCTGCTCGCCCTGCTCGCGCGCCACGCGCCCGACATCGTCTGCCTGCAGGAGACGAAGGTGGTGGATTCGGACTTCCCCGCCGACGAGCTGCGTGCCGCCGGATACGCGTCCGTCACCGGCGGGCAGAAGGGCTACAACGGGGTGGCTATCCTGGCGAAGGCGCCGCTCGCCGACGCGGCCAAGGGCTTCCGCGATGGCGGAGACGACGCTCCGGCCCGTCTGATCGCCGCGACCGTCGCCGGCGTGCGCGTGGTGTGCGCCTATGCGCCCAACGGCCAGTCCGTCGGCTCGGAGAAGTACGCCGGGAAGCTCGAGTGGTTCGAGCGCCTGCGGAAGCTCCTCGAGCGCGAGGCCGACCCCGCGCGCGAGCTCGCGCTGGTGGGCGATTTCAACGTCGCGCCCGGCGACCTCGACGTGCACGACCCGCAAGCCTGGCGCGGCCAGATCATGTGCAGCGAGCCCGAGCGCGCCGCGCTGGCGCGCGTGTGTGAGTGGGGACTCGTCGACGCGTTCCGCGACAAATATCCCGAGCGCGTCGCATTCACCTGGTGGGACTACCGCATGCTCGGCTTCCCGAAGAACAAGGGGCTGCGCATCGACCACCTGTTGCTGACCCCGGCCCTGCGCGCGCGCCTCGACGACGTGGTGATCGACCGCGAGGAGCGCAAGGGCAAGCTGCCCTCCGACCACGCGCCCGTGCTCGGGACGTTCCAGTGAGTCGCGCGGCATGGCGGCCGCTCGCGGCGCTCGCCTGCGCCTGCGCCGTCCTCGCCTGCTCCAGGCCGCGCCCGCCGATCCTCGACTGCGCGCCTGCCAAGGACGCGCGTCCCGTGTGCGGCTTCCACAATCCCGAGGACCTGGCGCTCTTGCCCGAGGCGGGCGAGCTGGTCGTGAGTCAGCTCGGCGCGGTCGACGGCTCGAAGCCGGGGAGTCTCGCGTTCTTCTCGCTCTCCAGCGAGTCACTCGAGGTCGTGTATCCGCCGACGGGCGGCGAGGCCGGCGCGCCGCTGCCCGGCTGGGGCGACGCGCAGTGTCCCGGCCCGCCCAGCGCCGCCTTCAGCCCGCACGGCCTCGACCTCGCGACGCGCCCCGACGGCGCGCTCGAGCTCCTGGTCGTGAATCACGGCGGGCGCGAGTCGGTCGAGCTATTCGCGGTGAGTGACGTGCCGGGTGCCCCCTCGCTCGCCTGGCGCGGCTGCGTGCTTGCGCCGGAGGGGGCGCTGCTGAACGACGTCGCCGCCCTGCCCGATGGCGGCTTCGTCACCACGAAGTTCCTGCCGAGGGACCACCCGAGTCTCGGCTCGCTCCTCGGCCTCCTGCGCTTGTCCACCGGCTGCGTGCTGGAGTGGCAGGCCGACGGCGGCTTCCGAGAGGTTCCGGGAAGCGGCGCGCCGCTTCCCAACGGCATCGCCGTTTCGCGCGACGGCGAGACACTCTTCGTCGACGCCTATTTCGCCGACGAGGTGCGCAAGATCTCGCGCAGGACCGGCGAGCTCCTGGGGAAGGCGGAGATCGCGAGCCCCGACAACCTCAATTGGCTGGCGGACGGCCGGCTCCTGGTCGCGTCGCACGACGCGCCCCTGAACGAGATCCTCGCCTGCGCAGACCTCGCGCGAGGCCAGTGCCCATTCCACTTTTCGATCGTGTTGCTCGACCCCAAGGAGATGAAGGGCTTCGCGATCTACCAGAACGCCGGCCCACCGATGGGCGCGGGCACCTCGGCGCTCTGGATCGGCAACGAGCTCTGGATCGGCTCGTTCGCGGGCGACCGACTGCTGCGAGTCACTCTACCGGACTGGGTCCTGAAGTCACTCGCCGGCGCGTAGCGGCGCGGGCTTCCCGAACAGCCAGCCCTGCCCGAACTGGATCCCGAGCTCGCCCAGGGTGCGCAGCTCCTCGAGCGTGTCGAGGCCCTCGCCGATGATTCGCGCGTTCATGTCGCGCGCGATGGTCTGGAAGGCGCGCAGCATGTTCTGGCGCGCGGGATCCTGATCGATGCCCTTCACGAACGCGCGGTCGACCTTGATGAACTCCGGGGTGAGCTCGAGCACCGCCTCGAGGCTCGCGTAGCCCGCGCCCGTGTCGTCGAGCGCGAACTGGAAGCCGAGCTTGCCGTAGTTGTCGCGCGCCTCGCGGAAGATGGCGTAGTTGTCGATCGACTCCTGCTCCGAGATCTCGAACACCACGTCGCCGGGCGCGAGGCCGCAGCCTTCGAGCGTGCGAGTCAGTGCGTCGGGCTGGAAGTTCGGGTCGTGAATCGCCGTCGGGCGGATGTTCATGAACAGCTTCGCGCCCGCGGGAAAGCCGGCGGCGCCCTCGACCGCGGCGCGCCGGCACTGACAGTCGAGCTCGAAGAGCAACCCCTCTTGCGCGGCGACGCCGAAGAGCTGCGCGGGCGACGCGAGCCCGGAGCCCTCCGCGCCGCGCACCAGCGCCTCGTAGCCGTAGACCGTGAGTGTCTTCGCGTCGACGACGGGCTCGTAGACGGAGTGCAGCTTGCCCTGCAGCAGGATGTCGATGAAGTCACGGCGCTGCGAGCGGTGGATGAGTCGCGCGTTCAGATCCGCGTCGGCGCGCGCGCCGTCGATCGCCTCGCGCACCTGCGTGAGTGCCGCGAGCAGCGGATTGCGCAGCGTGTAGGCGCCGCCGATCGGCAGCACGGGCAGGCGCCGCAGATACGGGTAGGCCACGCGCTGCGCGTTTCGCGCCAGTCGCTCGCGCGCGGCGCGCTCGAGGGCGGGCAGCACCTTGGCGTGGAACTCGACGTCCTTCGGATCGCGCGGGATGAAGCACAGGAGCTCCCCTCGGCCCATCTCGCCGCGCGCGAGCGGCTCGCGTTTGCCCAGCACCTCGAGGCAGGCGCCGCCGATGATCTCGGCGAGCGCGCCGAGCGCGCGCGCGTGCGCTTCCTCGCCGTAGCGCCGCTCGACCTCGTCGAGCGACGAGCAGTCGACGTAGAGCACGCCCAGCGCGCCCTGCCGCGTGAAGGCGGTCGAAATCTCGACGAGCAGGTCCGCCACCGTCGCCACTGCGCTTCTCTGGCCGCCGCTTCCGTCCATCGCTCTCCAGCTTCGTGACCGATCGGCACGACGGCGGGGCGCGTTGAGGAGCCGCTCAGGCGGGCTCGAGGCGGCCGTAGGCGCGGAAGCTGCGCAGCGCGCCCAAAGTGAGCTCCCCGTGCCATTCTCGCCGCGCGAGCTCCCAGTGCTCGGGGTGATGGCCCTGCCAGTCCCAGTTCGGCAGCCACGAGCCGTCGGGCGCCTGCTGGTCGATCTCCCAGTCGAGATTCAGCGCGGTCTCGGGGGCGAGACACTCGGCCAGCGGTGAATCGGGCCGCGGCGCGAGCTTCAGCGGCTTCGCGCAGTAACTGGTCCAAGCTGCCGGGTCCCGAATCACCGTGGCGAGCGCGAGCTCGCGGAGCTTCGCGCGCGTGGCGTCGTTCTCGACCTGCGCGGCGTAGCCGAGCGAGTCCCCACCGACGTCGCTGGTGAGCGCCATCACGTGCTTCTCGAACGCGCGCGAGAGTGACTCGACGAGCCCGCGCGGGGCGAGCTGATGCCAGTGCGACAAGTGGGACAGGAAGCGCGCCCCCGGGTTCACGAGGTGATCCCAGGGCCCGCCTGGGCGGTGCAGCTCCCAGCTCCAGTGCGGCGCGTGCGGGAACGCGTCGACATCGGCCGGCACGTAGCGCCAGCCGGGCACCTCGGGGTCGAAGCGCTCGACCGCCCAGGCGACCGCGCCGCACACCAGGGGCTCCGTGTGGTCCGCACCGAGCTCGCGCAGCACGTCGAGCGCCGTTGCGGTGGCGAGCGCCGACGACGCGGGCATGCGCAGGTCCGGCTCGAGCGCGCCGCCGAATCCGCCGTCCGCGTTCCGGAAGGCGGCGAGCGCGTCGAGCACGGGACGCACGGGCGCAGCCTCGAACTCGTGCGCGAAGAGCGCCCGCTCGAGCGGGCGCGCCTGCGCGCGAAGAAAGTCACGGGCGCGTCGGTAGGAAGGCTCGGATAGCTTCTTCATGCCCGCAGGCTATCGACCCTGTGCGTCCGCTGGCTTGGAAAAATGCGACGCGGCGGCGCGCCCGCGAAGCGCCGGAAGTCGCGATTCAAATGCGCCTGGTCGAAGTAGCCGTGCGCCAGCGCCGCGTCGAGCGGGTCGCTTCCGGACTGCAGTGACTGATACGCCGCGAAGAAGCGCAGCACGCGCGCGAAGCCCTTCGGCGTCGCGCCGACGCGCGCGCGAAACAGCCGCTCGAGCCGGCGCGGGCCGACGCCGAGCTCGCCGGCGAGCGCCGCGATCGAGCCCGCGCCGCGGCTGCGCCGGATGGCCGACACCGCGGCGTGCAGCAGCGCGTCGTCCGCGTCGGCGGCGCGCGCCGCCGCGGAGGCCCAGGCGCCGAACGTCGCCTCGAGCAGCGCGGCGCGCGCGCCCGCGCCGGGCGCCTCCGCGACCCGCTCGCACCATTCGCCCCCGCGCCGCCCGATGAGCTCCGCGAGGTCGGGTGCGCGATCGGTGAGCTCGCTCGCGGAGATGCGGAACAGCCGCGACGCCGCGCCCGCGCGCAGGCGCAGCGCGACGTTCTGGCGCGGCTCCGCGGTCTCGACCCAGAGCGCCTGCGTCTTCAGGCCGAAGACGTGCGCCGCGCAGCTGCCGCCCGGCGCGATCGAGAACAGGACATCGATCGCGCCGTCGGGAACGACGCGCACCGGGGGCGGCGGCCCGCTGCCCGCGTCACTCGAGAAGCAGACGCGCCCCACGAATTCCGCTAGGCGTGCTGGCGGCGCCGCTTCGAAGTAGGCCACGACACATTCTCGGCCCTGCGCAGTTCCTGGTCGAGGGCTGCGCAGGGCCTGGGCACGGCGAGCGGTGCAGCACGTGGCCGGGCGCCGGTCGCGGGCACGCACCTTGCGACGCAGGCCCGCGAGGGAAACCGTGTACGTGCACACGCTCGAGTTCACCGATCGCAACCGC
>DATFUE010000161.1:0-10133 GCA_035261165.1 Myxococcota bacterium | reverse complement strand
CGACGCGCGCAGCGCGATCAGCGTGCTCGGCTTCAACGAGCTCGGGCGCGCCGTCGATCGCGGCGAGCGAGCCTACACGTTCGCCTTCGAGCGCAGCTTCGATCGACTCACCAAGCGCAACCTCGAAGCGGGGCTCGCGGGGCAGGACGAGCGCGCCGTGCGCGCTGCGATCGCGCTCGCCACGGATCTGGACTGGCTCGTGTCGCGCGCGGCGGATCTCGATCAGGTGCCCGAGCTCGCCGACTATCTCCCGCAGTCGGCCGCTCACGACGCCGCGTCGTACTCCGCGGCGTACGCGGCCTACGTGCGCTGGCTCTCGCCGCGCGAGCGCGAGGAAGCGCTGCGCAGCGAGCAGACCATGCTCGCGGGCGCGGCCGGGCGACTGCTGCGGCTCAGCGTGCTCGAGGAGATCACGTCGCTGCCGAACGGGAGCTTTCCCGCGGTGCGCTTCGAGGACTTCGGACTGCGATCCCCAGGTGACCCTGCAGCGAGCGGTGTCGCCGGCATCTACACGGCGAAGGGGAACGACCGGCTCATCGGGCGACTGCTCGCCGCGATCGAGCGCACGGACTCGGTCCCGCCGGCCGAGGTCGCGACGTTCCGGCGCCAGTACGCCGAGCGCTACGTCGCGAGCTGGCACCGCTTCTTCAGCGACGCGCCGATCGCGGCGCGCGCGCAGCCGGACGCCAAGGCGTCGCCCTACCTGAAGCTCCTGCCCGCGATCGATGCCAACCTCCAGGTCGATCTGCCCGGTGACACGGCGCTGCCCGCGTGGGCGACCTTGCTCCACGACGTGCTCTCGACGAGCGCCGGCGTGGGCGCGTTCCTGCCGGGCGGCGACGCGGAGGCCAAGGCGATCGGCCCGCCCTGGTCCGCGTATCAGAAGGCGCTCGAGTCCGTCTCACTCGACGTCGAGAGCGCGAACGCGAAGGGCGAGCGCGCACTCGCGCTCGCCAGGGACGTGGGCGAGGGCAAGCCCAATTCGTTCTCCGGCGCGCTCGACCTGGTCGGGAAGATCACGCGCGCGAGCGGCGATCCCGCCGGGACCGAGAAGCTGCGCGAGTTACTGAGCGCGCCGGTGCTCGACGCGTTCTCCGCGCTCCTGATCTCGGCGCGCGACGAGCTCGATCGGCGCTGGAACGAGCGCATCGCGAGTCGCTTCAGCGACGAGCTCACGCCGCAGCGGCTCGCGGAGCTCTATGCCCCCGACACCGGAGAGCTGCCGAAGTTCATGAGCGAGGAGCTCGCGCCGTTCTACAAGGACGGCGAGCCGCGGCAGATCCTCGGCGACCGGCGCCTGCCGCTCGGCTCCGCGTTCCTCGTCTGGATCGCGCGCGCGCACGACATGAGCGCTCACCTCGCCGGCGCAGCGGGCCCGACCGGCGCGCAGGTGGTGCGCCTGCGCGGCGTGCCCTCGACCGTGGAGGGCGGCGACGGGCTGCGAGTCACTCGCCGCGATCTGCGGCTGGTCTGCCCCGAGGGCGAGCAGTCGTTCCTCTACCGCGAGGGCAGCGGCGAGATGACCTTCAACTGGCGCGCCAGCTGTGACCAGGTGTCTCTCCGCGTGCTGCTGGTGTCCGGCTCGAGTCACGACGAGCAGGAGGTCGCGCGCGAATGGCACGGCCCGCTCGCGCTGCCGCGCTTCCTGCAAGAGGGAAAGCGGGGCGCCGGCGACGTGTACGAGTGGCAGGTCGAAGGCCCGGAGGGCAGCCACGTGCGCGTGCGCTACCGCCTGGTCTCGGGGACCGACGTGCTGCAGATCGCACACCAGACGCCGCCGGCGTCGCTGGGCGGGTGATCGCGATGCGTGTCAGAGGGAGAACGGGGCTGGCGCTCGCGCTCGTCGCGCTCGCCGCCTGCGCGAAGCCGCCCCCGCCGGATCCGGACGGCCAGCGCGAAGGCGCGACTCCGCTGCCGCTGGCGCAGAAGCACGCCGACGCGCTCTCGTGCAAGGCGGGTGACTGCGCCGACTGGTATCGGATCGAGGTCCCCGGCAACGGCGAGCTCGAGGTTTGGATAGGGCGCGGAGCCGAAGGCGTCGAGCTCTCCGGGCTCGACGCGAGCCTGATCGACGCCGGTGGCGCCACGCTTGCCCAGTTCGCGGCCGATTCGACCGGCCGCTCGCGGCGGGTACACAGCTCGGTGACGCAAGGCGCGGTGCTCGTGCGGGTCACGGCCACCGATCCGGAAGGGACGGTCGCGTACTCCATCCGCGCGAAGTTCAGCCCCGCGCCGCCGCCCCGCGCGCCCGAGCCGCGCTTCGAGACGAGGCGCGCGGCGGTGCTCGAGGTCGAGGGCCGCGCGGGCGCGCAGAGCTTCGTGCTGCTCGACGCGGGCAGCGGCGCGGAGCTGCGCGCGGGCATGCGCGGCAAGCTGGTCGACGCGGGGAAGACAGTCGGCGCGATCGTGATTCAGGACGTCTATCCCGACGGCAGCCGCGCGCGCGTCGAGGGCCCGCTCTCGGGCGCGATCTCGCCCCGCACCGTCGCCGAGATCGAGGTGCCGCTCGCGCCGGCCGCGGGAGCCGAGTCCCCGCCGGCACCGTAGCAAAGGCCATGGCCGCGCGACTCGTCGAGCTGCGCAATGGGCGAACCGTGACGAGCCGTCGGCTCCAGCGCCGCGAGCTCGTCTTGGGACGCGATCCGGGCTGTGACTGGGTGGTCGACGACGCGCGTGTCTCGCGGGAGCACGCGCGCATCGCGCCCGGCGAGGGCGAGCACGTCCTCGAGGACCTCGGCAGCCGCAACGGGACGCGCGTGAACGGGCAGCCGGTCGCCGGGGCCGTCGTGCTGCGTGACGGCGACCTCGTCGATCTCGGCAGCGCGGTCACGCTCCGCTACGAGCTCGGCGCCGCCCCCCGGCGCCAGTCACTCGCGCTCGAGGCCGCGGCGCTCGGGGTGGTGCTCGTGGCCGGAGGGATCTTCTGGGCGCTGCACCGCGATCCCGTGATGGACCAGGCCGTGATCGCGGCGCGCGCGGCGCTCGCCGCCTCCGAGCGCGGCGACGCCGCCGGCGCGCGCGACTTACTCGGCGACGCGGTCGCGCGCCTGTACCGCGAGGGCAGGCTGGAGGACGTGCCGCGCCTGCATGCGCGCGAAGAGGGGCTGCGCCGCATCGGCCGCGCGCTCGGCGGAGACATCGACCTGGTCGCGCTGTACCGCGCGGCGGTCGAGCGCGGCCGCGCCCGCCAGGTCGCGAGCGCGGTGCCCGAGCGCGGGCCGTGTCGGCTCGACGAGGTCGGCGCGGACGATCTCGGCGTGTGCGTGCGCGAGCGCTCCGAACAGGTCCTCGTCGGCCTGTGGCAGGACCCCGCGAAAGTGCCCGACTCGTTCTACCGAAGCGTGCAGGAGCAAATGCTCGTGCTGCTGAACAGCAAGCGCGGCTGGGTCGAGGCGTCGATCGCGCGCGGCCGGAAGCTCGAGCCGATGATCGTCGGCGAGCTCAACGCCGCGAAGGTGCCGCCGTTGCTTCGCTACCTGGCCATGATCGAGAGCGGATACAACCCCGGGGCGCAGAGCGGCGCCGGCGCGCGCGGGCTGTGGCAGTTCATCCCCTCGACCGCGCAGCGCTACGGGCTCGTCGTGCGCGGCGGCGTCGACGAGAGACTCGATCCGGCGAAGGCCACGCGCGCCGCGGCGCACTATCTGAACGACCTGGCGTTCGAGTTCGGCGACGAGGCGCTGCTCCTGGCGATCGCGTCCTACAACAAGGGCGAGAACGGCATCCGCGGTGCGCTGCGCAAGCTCGACGACCCGCGCACCGAGCGCTCCTACTGGGTGCTGGCGGAGCGCGGCCTGCTGCCGGACGAGACGCGCGACTACGTCCCGCGCCTGATCGCGGCCGCCGTGCTCGGCGAAGCGGGCCTGCCGTCGGACGAGGCCCTGAGCCGGGCACGCGCGTCCGCCGCTCATGAGTGACTCGCGCCGCTGGCTGGCGCGCGCGGTCGCCGTGAATCTCCTGGCGCTCGCGTCGCATGCGCTGCATCTCTTCGCGCTCGCGCCGCCTGCCCTCGCGGGCGACGCGTCGTGGCGGACGGAGCCCGCGCCGGACGGCGAGCGACACGCGGCGGTGTACACGCGCCGCTCGTTCTACGTCGAGATGCGCGACGGGGTGCCGATCGCGGTCGACCTGTATCTGCCGCCGGAAGCCGCCCAGGGCATGCGCGTTCCTGCCATCCTGCGCCAGACGCGTTACTGGCGCTCGCAGCGCCTGCGAGCGCTCTGGCGCCCGTTCGTCGACCGCCCGCAGGAGCTCGCGCAGCGCTTTCTCGCGCGCGGCTACGCGTGGCTCGACGTGGACGTGCGCGGCTCGGGCGCGTCGGGCGGCGTGCAGCGCTCGCTCTGGTCGGACGCCGAGGTGAACGACGGCGGCGAGCTGGTCGATTGGATCGTGCGCCAGCCGTGGTCGAGCGGCGCGGTCGGCGCGCTCGGTGACTCGTACGACGGCACCGCGGCGGAGCTCCTGCTCGCGACCGGCCGGCCGGCGGTGCGCGCGATCGCGCCGCGCTTCTCGCTGTTCGACGGCTACACCGACATCGCGCTCCCCGGGGGCGTCCGCCTGGTGTGGTTCGCGGAGACGTGGGGGCGCTTCAACGATGCGATCGATCGCGGCCGCGTCTGGAGCGCATTCCCGTGGTGGGTGCCGCTGTTCATCTCCGGTCCGCGGCCGGTCGACGGACCCGAGGGCGCGGCGGGGGTCGAGGCCGCGCAGCTCGCGCACGCCGCGAACTTCGACGTCGCGCGCGCGTCGAAAGAGGTCGTGTTTCGCGACGACGTGCCGGCCGAGATGGGAACCGCGACCGGGCAGTGGAGCCCGTGCTGCGCGCGCCGCGCGGCGATCGAGGCGAGCGGCGCGGCGGTGCTGGGCGTGAGCGGTTGGTGGGACGGCGCGTACTCCCGTGCGGCGGCGAACCGGTTCCGCACCCTGCGCAACCCCGGCGGGCGTCTGTTGCTCGGACCGTGGAATCACGGCGGGGACCAACGGCCCGATCCGCTCGAGCCCACGCGCGCGAGCGAGTTCGATCACGCGGCCGAGTTACTGCGCTTCTTCGACTTCCACTTGAAGGGCGCAGCGAACGGCTGGGACCGGGAGCCGCCCGTGCACTACTTCACGACCGGCGAGGGGATCTGGAAGCACGCATCGAGCTGGCCGCCGCCGTCCACGCCCACGCCGTACTTTCTGCACGAGAACCATGGGCTGGCGCCCGCTGCGCCCGCGGACGCGAGCGGCAGCGACGAGTACGCGCCCGATCCGGAGAGCGGCACCGGGACCTCGAGTCGCTGGCGCGGTCTGGCCGTGCCGACCTGGACCGAGTACGGCGACCGCGCGGACGCCGACCGACACAATCTCGTGTACCAGTCCGCACCGCTCGCCCGCGACCTGGAAGTGACCGGCCATCCGCTGCTGTTCCTCGTGCTGCGGGCGGACGGCACGGACGCGGCGGTCTTCGCATACCTCGAGGACGTCGATCCGCACGGGCGAGTCGGATACGTGACCGAAGGCCAGTTTCGCGCGATCCACCGGCTCCCCTCCGCAGAAGCTGCGCTCTACGCGCAGACGGGCCCGGCTCACAGCTTCCTGCGCGCGGACGCGCGGCCGTTGGTCGCGGGTGAGCCCGCCGAGCTCGTCTTCGACCTGCTTCCTGTCTCGCATCTGTTCCGCCGCGGGCACCGCCTGCGGCTCGCGCTCGCCGGCGGGGATCGCGACCAGTTCGCGGCGCCCGAGGCGGCCGCGCGGCATTGGTCGGTAGAGCGCAATGCCGGAGCGGCCTCACGCCTCGAGCTGCCGGTCGTCGACCGGCCCTAGGAGCCGTCTCCTGATCGCGCGGGCACCTCCGCGCTCCCGCGCTCCCGCCTCCGTGCAGCCGGCCAGCTGCACTGCCTCGCGCGGCTGGCAGCACTCCGCGCTCCGCAGTAGCTGCGCTGCCCGAGCTGCGCGTGATTTTGCGGGCATGCGCCTTGCTCAAGGGCTCGATCGATGCGGAGATCTACAATCCACGGTGTACCGACAGCTGGCCCGCTCGGGCTCCTGTTCCGGTCCTTGGGGCCGTGTGGAGTAAAGGGCATGCCTCACAATTGGGACGACTGGGAAAAGTGGCGGGCCCGGCATCGACACGGCCGGCCGGACTGGAGCCGGCCGGGCCGCACTCAGTGGCGCGCCGAGCGCGACGAAGCGCGAGACGCGGAGCGCGCCCGGCGGCGCGAGAAGCGGCGCGGTCGCGAGCTGAGCCCCGAAGAAGAGGCGTACCGCGAAGCGCGCCGCGCCGCGGAGCACAAGATCGCGTTCTTCCGCCACCTGGTCTCGTACACGTTCGTCGTCGTCTTCCTGCTCTTCGTCGCAGGGCGCTTCCCCGCCATGGTCGTCAGCTTGGCCTGGGGCATCGGGCTCGCATCGCACTACTTCCAGGCGTTCGCGGCGCCGAACCTGCGCCGGAAGTGGACTCACGCCGAGGTCGAGCGCCAGGTCGCCCGCACGGTGTCTCGCCAGCGAGTCGCGCTCGAGGACGAGAAGCTGCGCTCCCTCGAGGAGCTGTCGGCGTCGATCGCGCACGAGATCCGCAACCCGATCACGGCCGCGAAGAGTCTGGTGCAGCAGCTCGGCGAGGATCCCTCGTCCACCGAGAACGTCGAGTACGCCAACATCGCGCTGCAAGAGCTCGATCGCGTCGAGAAATCGATCTCCCACCTGCTGCGCTACGCGCGCGAAGAGGAGATGCACCCGCGCCAGATGAAGCTGGTGGACGCGGTCGAGAGCGCGCTCGAGACACTGCGCGAGCGTGTCGTATCGAGCGGCGTCAAGGTGCGGCGCGACTTCGACGGCTCGGGCGAGCTGACCGGCGACACCGAGCAGCTGCGGCGCGTGTTCATCAACGTGATCGGCAACGCGCTCGACGCGTTCGCCGAGGCGAAGACGCCGAGCCCGTCGCTGGTGATCGCGATCGGCGAGAACCTGGGGGGCAGTGAGATCTGGGCGCGCGTGAAGGACAACGGCCCCGGCATGGACGCCGACACGCAGACACGGATCTTCAAGCCCTTCTTCACCTCGAAGGCCAACGGCACGGGCCTCGGCCTGGCGATCACGCGCAAGCTCGTCGACGCGCACGGCGGCTCGATCGAAGTCACTTCGACCCCGGGTCAGGGCACCGAGTTCACGCTGCACTTCCCCAAGCAAGGCCAGAGCCCGGAGGCGCGGACATGAGCGCGCGCATTCTGATCGTCGAGGACGAGAAGGCGATTCAGCTGGCGCTGCGCGGCTTGCTGCGGCGCGACGGCTACGACGTCGACCTGGCAGACACCGGCGAGGACGCGGTGCGCAAGCTCGGCGAGGCCGCTTACGACCTGGTGATCACCGATCTCGCGCTCGGCCGCGGTCTCTCCGGCATGGACGTGCTGCGCGCAAGCCGCGAGGCGCGGCCCGAGACGGCCGTAGTCATGATCACCGCGCACGGCAGCGAGAAAGTCGCGGTCGAGGCGATGAAGCAGGGCGCCGAGGACTATCTCCCGAAGCCCTTCGACAACGAGGAGCTGCGCGTCGTCGTGCGCCACGCGCTGGAGCGCACGCAGCTGCAGCGCGAGAACCGCATGCTGCTCGAGCGCGTCGAGCGCGAGTTCAGCTTCGAGAACCTCGTCGGCCAGGGGCGCGCGATGCGCCAGATCTTCGAGATGATCCAGAAAGTCGCGGAGACCGATCTCTCCGTGCTGGTGCGCGGCGAGAGCGGCACGGGCAAGGAGCTGGTCGCGCAGGCGCTGCATCAGCGCAGCGCGCGGCGCGCACGCCCGTTCGTCGCGGTCAACTGCGCGGCGATCAGCCGCGAGCTGGTCGAGAGCGAGCTCTTCGGTCACGAGAAGGGCGCGTTCACCGGCGCCGACGCGCGGCGCGTCGGCAAGTTCGAAGCTGCGAACGGCGGCACGATCTTCCTCGACGAGATCGGCGACATGGCGCCCGAGACACAGGCCAAGGTGCTGCGCGTGTTGCAGGAGCGCAGCTTCGAGCCGGTCGGCGGCAATCGCGCGGTGACCGTCGACGTGCGGGTCGTCGCCGCGACGCACCGCGATCTCGAGGCGGAAGTGAAGGCGGGGCGTTTCCGCGAAGACCTCTACTACCGCTTGAAGGTCGTCGAAGTCTCGCTCCCGCCGCTGCGCGAGCGCCTCGAGGACGTCCCGTTCCTGGCGCAGCGCTTCCTCGACCAGGTCGCCGAGCGGCTGGGTCGCGAGCGCAAGCCGATCGCGGCGGACGCCCTCGCGCGGCTGGTGACTCACTCGTGGCGCGGGAACGTGCGCGAGCTGCGCAACGCGATCGAGCGCGCCGCCGTTCTCGCCGCCGGTCCGGAGATCACCGCGAGCGACTTCGCGCTCGACGGCGAGCCGGTCGTGACCAGCGGCGATCCGCTCGTGCTTCCCGGCGTGCCGTTCCGCGACGCGAAGCGCCACACCGTCGAGAGCTTCGAGCGCGCCTATCTGGTCAAGGCGCTGCGCGAGCACGGCGGCAACGTGTCTCGCACCGCCGAGGCGATCGGCATGGTGCGCCAGAGCTTGCAGCAAAAGATTCGCGAGCTGGACCTTCGTTCCGAGGATTGGAACGAGGACTCCTAGGAGGATCATGATGACCTACCCGGCACAGCGTGGCTTCGTCGGTCGCCTGCGCGACCTCGTGAACGGAATCTTCGCGGTGTGGCTCCGCGATCGCGAGTTGGCGAGCCCCGACGCGGTCTACGAGCGCGTGATCGGCGAGCGCGTGCGGCAGTACGCGGACCTGAAGCGCGCGGTCGCGGGAATCCTGTACATGCGCAACAAGATCGAGGGCGAGATTCGCGACCGCCGCGCCGAGCTCGCGCGCCTGCACGCCGACATCGCGCGCGCCGTCGACAAGAACGACGACGAGGTCGCGGTCGTATTGATCACGCAGAAGGACGTCCTCCTCCAGGATCTCGAGCGCTCGGAGAAGGAGCTCGACGAAGTCTCCGCGGAGTGCGAAGGCGCGAAGACGAACCTGGTGAAGTTCCGCGCCGAGATCCGGAACCTCGAGCGCGAGAAGGTGCGAATGCTCGCGGCGCTCGCGAACGCGCGCGCGCGCAAGCGCATTCAAGAGGCGTTCGAAGGTCTCTCGACCGAGGTCGAGATGCGCGCGCTCGAGAGCGTGCGCGGCGAGATCGAGCGCATGAAGGCCGAGAGCCGCATCGACGTGGACATGGACTCCGGGCTCGAGAAGCGCGTGCGCGCGATCCGCGACGAAGCGAGGCTCGAGGCCGCGCGCCGAGAGCTCGAGGAGCTGAAGCGAAGACTCCGCCCGGCGGCCATCCAGCCAGGTCGGAGCTCGGTCGCGCAACCAGTGATCGAGTCAGTGCCGGCTGCTGTCTCGAACGGCTGAAAGCAGCCCTATGAGCCGGGCCTCTGCTAGGATTGCGCGGTGCGATCCAGCCAGAGGCTCGTGGGGGTTCTGCTGAGTCTGTCACTCGGCTGGCTGCCGGCGGACCGGTCGCTCGCAGCTTCTGTCAGCGTCGTCGGCGCCGACGGTGTCGGCGCCGACGGGTCGGGAGAGGACGTCACGGCGGTCGCGGGTCCCGGCGGCGACGCGAACGACGCGTCCGCAACCGGCGGAAACGGGATCGAGGTCGGCGGCGCCGGCGGGACCGGTGGCGGCGCCGTCGCGGCGGCACACTCGACCAGCGACACGGAGGGCCTCGAGGCTCTGGCGCAATCCCGCGGCGGCAACGGCGGCAACGCGCTCCAGGCCGGGGGCGATGGCGGAGCCGCGAGTGCCACTGCCACGGCGTCCACGAACGGAGCAGGTGTCCTCGTCGGGCTCGATGCCTATGGCGGCAACGGCGGCAGCTCTTCGAGCGACTTCGCGAGCGGCGGCGCGGGCGGCAACGGCGGCCAGGCGTCGACGTCGTTCACGGTCGGCGTCCCGAGCGTCGTCCTCACCGTGGTTCAGAACGCTATAGGAGGCACCGGCGGGACCACCGCCGATGTCTTCGCGACGGGCGACGGCGGCGACGCGATCTGCACGGTCGATGGGACCGGGAGCTCGCTTGAGCTCCGCCTAACCGTGACTGCGCGCGGCGGCGACAGCCCCGCGGGGACGAGCCGCGCTGGCGACGCAGACAGCTCGGCGATCGTCGAGAACTCGGGGGT
>DATFUE010000160.1:0-5459 GCA_035261165.1 Myxococcota bacterium | reverse complement strand
CGACGCGCGCATCTGGGAAGTGATTCTCTCGGGCGGCGATCCGCTCGTGCTCTCGCCGCGCCGCATCGCGGCGATCGTGCGCCGGCTGGGCGAGATCCCGCACGTGCAGGTGATCCGCGTGCACACGCGCGTGCCCGCGGTGGACCCGGAGCGAGTCACCCCGGGGCTGGTCGCGGCGCTCGAGTCGCACAAGGCGGTCTGGCTCGTGCTGCACGTGAACCATGTCCGCGAGCTCGACGGCGCCGCGCGCGGGGCGATCGCGCGGATCGCGCGCGCGGGCATACCGGTGCTGGCGCAGACGGTGCTGCTCGCCGGCGTGAACGACGACCCGGCCGCGCTCGAAGAGCTGTTCCGCGCGCTCGTCGCGCTGCGCGTGAAGCCGTACTACCTGCACCACCTGGATCTCGCGCCGGGCACCGCGCGCTTCCGCACCTCGATCGCGGCGGGGCAGGCGCTCGTGGGCGGGCTGCGCGGCCGGGTCTCGGGGCTGTGTCAGCCGACCTACGTGCTCGACATCCCCGGCGGCGCGGGCAAGGTGCCGA
Organism: Myxococcota bacterium; assembly: GCA_035261165.1. GTDB lineage: Bacteria > Myxococcota_A > UBA9160 > SZUA-336 > SZUA-336 > VGRW01. Next base: position 4,917 of record DATFUE010000160.1, on the reverse strand, counting down.
TCGGCCCGAGCCATCTCGGCGAGGCGGACGCGGGGGGCACGCGCCTGGTGAGTGACTGGCAGGGCAAGCTGCACCGTTACTCGGAGCGCGACCCCGAGCGCGACGACACGTAATCGCCGCCTAGCGCGACGCGCTTCACGCCGTCGCTGTCGGTCGCTTGGTGCCCCACCGTGGTTCGCGGCGCGGGATACTCGGCGACCGTGTTCGCGAGCCGGCCCAGGCCGGTGATCTCGACCTCGACCACGTCGCCGGGCTTCATCGGACGCGAGTTCGCGGGCGTCCCCGTGAGCACCACGTCGCCGGGCAACAAGGTGATGTGTCGCGCCAGGTCGGCGAGCTGGTAGTCGATGCCGAACACCATCTCGGAGACCGCCCCCTCCTGGACGACGGTGCCGTTCAAGCGCGTGCGCACGGTGGAGGTGCGGACGTCGACGCCGCGCACGATGCCCGGGCCGATCGGGCAGAAGCCGTCCATGCCCTTCACGCGCAGCATCGAGCCGGAGTCGGTGTCGCGGAAGTCCTGGCAGCCGACGTCGTTCGCGGGCGCGAAACCCGCGAGACAGTCCCAGACCTCGTCGGGAGTCACGTTCTTCATCGGCCGGCCGACGATCGCCGCGATCTCCCCTTCGTAGTTCAAGTACTGACAGCCCGCGGGCCGCAGCAGGAGACCCCGATGCGCGTTCAGCGCGCTGATCGGCTTCTGGAAGTAGGTCGGGGTCACGAGCGCGGGCGCGCGGAACTCGACGCGCCGCGACTCGTAGTTCAGGTGGATGCACAGGATCTTGGTCGGCTCGCAGGGCGCGAGATACGTGGCGTCGGCCTCGGCGATCGTGCGTCCGTCCGGCAGCGCGAGTCGGTCGCCCGCGACGCGCACCCAGGTCGGCACGCCCCCCGCGATGATTCGGCGCCGCTCGTCCCGCGGTCCGTCGAGGACGCTCAAAGCTCGAACCAGACGTGTGCCTGCCCGGTGCCGACCGCGTTCTCGTATTCGGAGAGAGCGATCCCCTTCGCGTGGCAAGCCAAGCCGCCGAGCGCGCCCACCATCATCAGGTAGTGCGCGAAGAAGCCCTCGGGTGCGAGCGCGCCGTACTCGGGGTAGAGCTCGATCACGGCGCGGTGATCACCCGCGCTCCACAGCTCGAGGATGCGCTGGTCGAACAGTCGGGCGGCGTCGGAGTGCACGTTCACGGGGTCCCACGCGCCCTTCTTCAGGATCACGTCCATCGGCCAGAAGCGGTGACTCATGCCCCCGGAGGCGAACAGCGCCACGCGGTGATCGGTGTCGCAAACCGCGCGCGCGAGCAGCTCGCCGACCCCGAGCCAGTTGTGCAGCTCGCCCGTCTGACACACGCCTACCGAGAGCACGCGCTCGTCGCGCCGCAGCCAGTGCAACAGGTTCAGGGTCGCGTAGTGCACCGGCAGGTGCTTCGAGGTCGCGTTCGTGAGTCGCACGCCGTCGGCGCCGGCGAGCTCCGCGAGCTTCGCCGCGAGCAGCGGCGCGCCCGCGTAGTCGTAGCGGTAGTCGCAGATCAGGGTCGGCAGCTCTTCCGAGGTGAAGATGCCGTCGAAGTGCTCCGCGCCCGCGACGACGTGCTCGATGGTCGTGAGCCAGTGCGTGTCGAACACGACGAACGTGTCGACCCCGGCAGCGTCGAGGCGCGCGCGGTACGCGGGAATGCTCGTGACGAGCGTCGTGTCCCGGCCGCGGCCCATCAGCTTGCGGACGGGCTCCGGCGCCATGATCGCGGGCTGGTGGCCGAACAGCGAGGCGGCGACGATTTCACCCATGAACGCCTCCAGGCGCGAGTGACTCGCGCTTGATCGCGACGTTCTTCACGTCGCAGAAGAAGTCGAAGCTCCAGTTGCCGCCCTCGCGCCCGATGCCCGACTCGCGCGCTCCGCCGAACGGAGCCGCCAGGTCGCGCACGAAGTAGCAGTTCACCCAGACGGTTCCGGCGACGACGCCGCGCGCGAGGCGCCAGGCGCGCGCCGCGTCGCGCGCGTAGATCATCGCGGCCAGGCCGTAGCGCGTGGCGTTCGCGAGCGCGAGACACTCGTCGTCCCCGCTCCAGGGGTGCCAGGTGAGCACGGGGCCGAACACCTCGCGCTGCGCGATCTCCTGCCCGGGCTCGACCTTCGCGAGCAGGGTCGGCTCGAAGTAGAGCTCGCCCACTGTGCTCTTCTGCCCCCCGTACACGGGCACCGCGCCCTCCGCGCGCGCGCGCGCGACGAAGCCGGACACGCGCCCGAAGTGTTCCGGCGTGATCAGCGGCCCGACCCGCGTCTCGGGCTTGCGCGGGTCGCCGACCGTCATGCGCGCGGCCGAGGCGCGCAGCTTTTCGAGCAGCGCGTCGGCAACGGGGCGCTCGACCAGAACGCGTGTCCCGGCGAGACACACCTGCCCCGCGTTCAAGTACATGCCGGCGAGCTGCGCGGCCGCGGCGTCGAGGTCTGCGTCGGCGCAGACGATGAACGGCGACTTTCCGCCGAGCTCGACGCTGGTCGGCACGAGGTTGCGCCCGGCGGCGGCCCCGATCAGGCGGCCCGTGTCGGTGGAGCCGGTGAAGCTGATCCGGTCCACGGCTGCGTTTCTCACCAGCGCTGCGCCGGCTTCCTCGCCGATGCCCTGCACCACGTTCAGCACACCCGCGGGTACGCCGGCCTCGTGCGCGAGATCCGCGAGCAGGGAGCAGGTGAGCGGCGCCCACTCGGGCGGCTTCACGACGGCGGTGTTTCCGGCCGCGAGCGCCGGGCCCAGCTTCCACGTCGTCAGCATGAGCGGCGCGTTCCAGGGGGTGATGATCGCCGCGACACCGGCCGGCTCGTAGCGCACGTGATTCACCACTTCCTCCGACTCGATCGATTCGTGCTCGAGCTCGAGGGCGCGCTCGGCGAAGAACTCGACGTTCTGCGCGGCGCGCGGCACCACGCGCCGGAGGTTGCCGGCGAGCAGCGAGCCGTTGTCTGCCGTCTCGACGGCCGCGAGTGACTCGGCTCGCGCGCGGATCGACTCGGCGAGGCGCTTCAAGATCGGCAGGCGTCCCCGCGGCCCGAGCGCGGCCCAAGCCGGAAATGCCGCGCGGGCGGCGTCCACGGCGGCGTCGACCTCGCTCGCGCCGCCGGCCGCCACCTGCGCGAGCTTCGCGCCGTCGATCGGCGAGTCGTCCGCGAAGCGGCGCCGCGATGGCACGCGTTTCCCGCCGATCCAGTGCTCGGTCGAGACGTCCACGCCCGCGACGTTCGCGCGAGTCACTCGCTCTTCTCCTCGAGGAAGCGATCGACGAGCTTGCGGCTGCGCTCCTTGGGCGCGAACAAGTGCGCAAGCAGGCGATTGCGCGCTGCCGAGGCGAGATAGAAGCGCTCGTACTGTTCGCCTCGGCTGCCGAGCGCGCTCGCCGCGAAGTCCCACGCCAGGCGGAAGACGCGGATCCGAGTCTCCGCCGACGCTCCACCCGCGCCCTGCAGATACTTCGCGAGCAGCGGGCCGAGCTCCGGGTCGCGAACCTGCGCCTCGGTCGGCGTGGCCAGCAAGTTGTGCGAGCCCACGAGGCGCAGGATCTCGTTCACGCGCGGCATCCACACGGGCAGGAAGTGGCGCAGCTGCGCGAGCGGGCCGCCGTTCGGGAACCACACGCCGTTGCCCCACTCGAACGCTTCGGCCTCGGCGGTGCGCAGCGCGGCGCGCGTCAGCTCCGCATAGCCGAAGATCTCGCCGAGCAGCTCCGAGGTGGCGGGTGACTTGTCGCCGATCAGCTCCGCCATGCGGCAGCCGAGCCCGTACGCGAACTCGAGCTTGGTCTGCGCGCGGATCATCGTCTGCTGCATCACGTTCGGATACCAGCCCGTGGCGAGCACCGCGTTGTACACGTCGACGTTGCCGTCGATGAAGATGCGCTCGCGCGGCACCTCGACGTCGTCGAAGATCACGAACGCGTCCTGCTCGTCGAAGCGGCTCGAAAACGGGTGGTCGAAGCGGTTCGTGCCGCGGGTCGTGCTGTCGCGACACAGGAAGCGGAGCCCGGGAGTCGCGCACGGAATCGAGAACGCGAGCGCGTAGCGTCCGCCATCGATAGGCGGGATGGGATGGCCCGGATACACCGCGATCTCGTTCGAGAACGGCGCGAGCGTCGCGAGGACGCGCGCGCCGCGCACCACGATGCCGCGCGCGGTCGACTCGATCTTGTGCAGGGCCACGTCGCCGCCGCCGCCCGCGACGTCCGGCAGGCTCTTGTCGACCGTCGGGTGGATGATCGTGTGCGTGAGCGCGAGGTCGCCGCGGCGCATCTGTTTCTGGAAGCGCACGAGATTCTCGGCGCCCGCTTCGTTGCCGAACGCGCCCCACTCGTCGCTGCGGCCCGCGAAGCCCGCGAACGTGACGTTCATGTAGTCGGGCGTGCGACCCATCACGCCGACCGTCAGCTCCGCGATGCGCTCGAGACACACGCGGCGCCGTTCGAGGTCCGCGCGCGAGCCCGGGATCAAGTGACTGACGTTGATCGGCTCGCCGGTCTCGGGATCGGGTGCGAGACACGCGGCGGCGTGCGCGTGCTGCAAGTCGAAGATCTCGGCGAGCAGATGCGCCGCGCCGGCGAGCGCCGGGTGCACGGTGGGATCGCCGACGCGTTCACCGTCCAGCCAGAGCTCGCGCCCGTCGCGAAGACTCTCGAGGAACTGCTCGCCCGTCCTGGCACCCATCGGCTGAGCAGTCTACGACGCGCTGTCGGGCGACGAAAGCTGAGGCGCCCGAACGAGCGCCCCCCCGAGCCGAGCGTAGATCAATCAGACTCGCAGCCCGCGCCTCGCCGGCGCCTCCTCACCCGGCGAGTACGCCCAAGGTTCGTCGGCATCCGGCGAGCGCTCGGGCTGCATCTTTTCGGATCCCGTGGCGCCGCCCGAGCGGCGTCCGTCGCCGCTTCG
>DATFUE010000159.1:0-3207 GCA_035261165.1 Myxococcota bacterium | reverse complement strand
CGCGAGTGATCCCTCGCGCACCACGCGCGGCACCGCCGCGAGACCTTCCTCGGTCGCGACCACGACGACGGGCAAAGTGAGCAGGGCGAGAGTCAAGCTCGCCCACAGCAAACCGCCCGTGCCGAAGGTCGGCGTCGGAAGTCGATCCGCGAAGAACAGCGCGTCGATCGTGCCGCCGACGCCGTAGACGAAGAAGCCCAGGCCGAAGACGCCGAAGACGATCGAGGGCACCCCGGCCAGGCTGTTCACAGCAATGCGCACGCTGCGCACGAGCCAGCCCTCGCGGGCGTACTCGCGCAGATACAGCGCCGTGAGCACACCGAGCGGTGAGACCGCCACGCTGGTCAGGATCACCAGCAGCACGGTGCCGAAGATGGCGGGGAAGATGCCCCCCTCGGTGTTCGACTCGCGGGGGTCCGCGAACAAGAACTCGCCGATGCGCGACGCGTAGAGCCCGAGCTTGCCGCCGAAGCCCAGGGCGTTCGCGCGCACCGCGCGCACCACGTTCGCCAGCGCGATCGTCTGCTCGCGCCCGTCGGCGGTGCGCATCGCGAGCAGGTCCTCGAGATAGCGTGACTGGCGCGTCGCGAGCTCCGCGGCCGAGGCGTCGTAGCGCGCCTGCAGCTCCGAGGTGTCGCGCTTCTCGCGGCCGGCGCGCTCGAGCCCGCGGTTCTGCGCGCGGATCTCCGCCTGCAGCGGGTCGAGCTGCGCGGCGCGCTCGGCGCGCTTGGCGGCCAGCTGCCCGGGCAGCGCCGCGAAGACGGCGGCGGCGCCCTCGGCGATGACCGTCTCGCCGCGGCGGATCGCCACGGGATAGCCGAAGAAGCGCCCGTACTCCTCGCGCTCCAGCACGAGCGCATCCGCGGGCAGTGTCTCCGCGCGGACGTCGGCGTTCGGGATCCAGCGGAAGTCGGCGCCGCCGAGGTCGCGGTTGCCGAAGCGAATCCGCAGCTCCGTGTCGTCGCGATCGACGACCTCGCCCAGCACCCGACTGCCGTCGGCGAGCTCGAGGTCGACGACCGGCGCCTGCCAGAAGTAGCCGAGCCCGTTCCAGGCGACGAGCGCCACGAGCCCGGTCACGAGCAAGAGACTCGTCGCGAGCGCGCCCGCGGAGAGCCAGAGCATGGCCGCGCCAAAGAGCGCGCGCCGGGTTGCTCCTCCGCTCGCCGTCATCACGTCCCCGAGTAGCGCCGGCGGAGGCGCTCGCGCACGACGTCGGCCAGGCCGTTCGCCGCGAACGTCACGACGAACAAGAGCAGCGCCGAGAGGAACAGCACGCGGTACAAGGTCGCCCCCTGCGCCGCCTCGGGGATCTCCACCGCGATGTTCGCGGACAAGGTGCGGAAGCCGTTGAACGGGCTCAGGTCGATGAGCGGCGTATTTCCCGTGGCCATCAGCACGATCATCGTCTCGCCGACCGCGCGCCCGAAGCCGATCATGATCGCCGCGAAGAGACCCGGGCTGGCCGCCGGCAGCACCACGCGCGCGATCGTCTGCCAGCGCGTCGCGCCCAGCGCCAGCGACGCCGCCGAGAGGGTGCGCGGGACGTTCGAGAGTGACTCCTCGGCGATCGCGAACACGATCGGAATCACCGCGAACGCCATCGCCACGCCGGCGACGATCGCGTTGCGCGGGTCGTAGGTCGCGCCGGTCGCCTCGCGCAGCCAGGCCGAGAAGTCACCGGCGAAGAACACGCGCTCGAGCCCGGGCGAGAGCTTGAAACAGAGCGCCCCGCCCGCGAACAGAAACGCCGCGGAGAGCGCGACCTCGGTGCCCACCGGGAGCCGGCGCGTGAAGCGCGCGGGCAGCGCGGCGTACAGCGCGCCGGCCAGCAATGCGAGCACCGGCCCGACGACGACCCCCGCGAGAAATCCCGGGAAAACGTTCTCGAGCCGCGGGGCGAGCCACAGCCCGGCGAGAAAGCCCAGCACTACACTGGGCAGTGACGCCATGATCTCGACCGCGGGCTTGACGGAGCGCTGCAGGCGCGGATCCATGACCTGCGATGTGTACAGCGCGCCGAGCACTCCGAGCGGGATCGCGAAGAACAGCGCGTAGAACGTGCCCTTCAGCGTTCCGAACGCGAGCGGCGCGAGCGAGAGCTTGGGCTCCGACTCCTCGGATCCGCCGGTGGACTGCCAGACGTACGCCGGCTCCGGGTAGTCCTCGTACCAGACCCGGCCGAACAGGGCCGAGAGAGACACTTCGGGATGCAGGCTCGCGACCGTGAGCTCGCGAACCTCGCCGGCCCCGGCGACGAACGCCGCGTTGCCGCGAGTCGCGAACGCCAGCGCGCTCCCGTCCTTGATTCCCGCCTCGCCGCGCCACAGCACGCGCTCCGAGGTCGAGTGATACAGGCCGAGCGCGCCGTCGGCGCCCAACGCGAGGAACGAGCGTCCGCGGCCGGAGGGCGCGAGCGCGCGAATCGCCGCGCCCTGTGAATCGAAGTGGTGGGCACGCACCAGCTCGGTGCGCGCGCGACCCGTGCGCACGCGGAACCAGACCGAGAGGCTTCCGTCCGCGTGACCCGCAACCAGGCTGCGCCCGCCGACGAGCAGCGAGAGGGCGGTGACTGGCGCGCCGCCATCCGCCGTGTCCGGCCCGTGCGCGCCGTCGGCGCCGAGCTCCCAGGTGAACAAGCGACCGCCGGCATCCGCCCCGTAGAGGACGCGCTGCTCCGGGTCGATCTCCAGCAACGTCAGGCCCTGGGCGCCGGGAACCACGCTGCGCGCGGTCTTCTCGTCCCGCTCGCCGCTGAACTCGTTCAGCCGCACGGTCTCTTGCAGGAGGATGAGCGAGCCGTCGGCGAGCGCGGCCGCCGCGGTCGAGTGAGTCGGCGCGGTTCGCGCCGTGAACGCGCGCACCTGGCTCGCGTCCACGCCGAGCCCGAGCTCGTCCACCGGCGACGCCTCGGGAATCACCGCGCGGGATCCGCCGGCGTACGAGACCTTCCAGTCGATCGCCTGCACGCGTACGCGCCCATCCTCGCCCAACATCGCGAACGCGGAGTCGCCCGGCGCGTGCGCGATCGCAATCACGCGGGTCGCCCCCGGCGCGACGTCGCGTGTCTGCTCACCGCCGTCGAGCGCGTACACACGAATGTGTCCGTCGGCGCCGATCTCCGCGAGCTGCAAGGCGTGCGGCTCGATGGCGAGCGCCCGAGGCGCGGCGTCTCCGACCGGCAGCAGTCGTCCGGCGCTGGCGAGC
>DATFUE010000158.1:0-4666 GCA_035261165.1 Myxococcota bacterium | reverse complement strand
AAGCCGGCGCGTCTGATCCGTTCGAAGTGGACCCAGGCATACGCCGAAAGCGGGCTCGAGACGCTGCCCATGCCGTTCCAGAGCATGGTCTCGGGACCGGTCCTCCTGGCCGGTTCGATCGCGCGGCGCGGAGACATCGTCCCGGGCTTCGCGGGGCAGGGAATCGGGATGATCAAGGCCGTGCGCCCCGCACGCGAGGTGCTGCGCGACATCGTCGCCGGCGCCGAACGCGCGCTCGCCGAGGCGAGGCGCTTCGCTTAGCCGTGTGTTGACCGAAGAGCCGATTCGCGTAGACTCGCCTCCCCCATGTACGCAGTCGTTCGAGCCGGTGGCAAGCAGATGCGTGTGTCGCCCGGCGACATCGTCGACGTCGAGCTGTTCGCCGGGGAGCCCGGCCAAGAGATCGAGCTCGGCGAAGTGCTGCTCGTCGGCGGCGACACGCTGCGCGTCGGGAACCCGCTGGTCGCCGGTGCGAAGGTGCTGGCCAAGATCGAAGGCGATACGGCCGGCCCGAAGATCCGCATCTTCAAGTACAAGCGGCGCAAGCGCTATCGCCTGACCAAGGGTCACCGGCAGCACTTCACGCGGGTGCGCATCGAATCGATCGAGGTCTAGCGAGTCATGGCTCACAAGAAGGGGCAGGGCAGCACGCGCAACGGCCGCGACAGCAACTCGCAGCGGCGCGGGACCAAGATCTATGGCGGCCAGGTGGTGCGTTCGGGTCAGATCCTCGTGCGCCAGGTCGGCACGGTGATTCATCCGGGACGCGGAGTCGGCCTCGGCCGCGACTTCACGCTGTTCGCGCTGCGGGACGGCGTCGTCAAGTTCTACGAGAGCCGCAATCACAAGCGCGCGTCCGTAGTAGATCCCTAAGGGGCCCGGCGCGGAAGTCTCAGGGGCCCGGCGCGGCGAAGCCGCGCCACCCAAGCTTCGCTCGGCTGCGCCTCGCTGCGCACTTCGCTTGCGGGGCCTCGCTTCAGCTTGCGGGGCTTCGCTTGCGGCTATCATCCGCCGCGATGTCTGCCCCCGACTTCATCGACGAGTGCCGCGTGTTCGTGCGCAGCGGCGACGGCGGCCGCGGCTGCTGCTCGTTCCGGCGCGAGAAGTTCGTGCCGCGCGGTGGACCGGACGGCGGGAACGGCGGCCGCGGTGGCTCGGTGACTCTCGTCGCCGACCGCTCGCTCGCGACCTTGCTCGACACGCGCCACCGCAAGTTCTTCCGCGCCGGCCGCGGCGCCCACGGATCGGGCGCGCGCAAGGACGGGAAGTGGGGCGACGACGTCGAGATCCGCGTGCCGCTCGGCACGGTCGTGAAGGACGACGAGACGCACGCGGTTCTGGTCGAGCTGCTCGAGGACGGCCAGACCTGGCAGGCCGAGGAAGGCGGACGCGGCGGGCGCGGAAACGCCATGTTCGCGACCTCGACCAATCAAGCGCCGCTCACCGTCGAGCCCGGCGAAGAGGGGCGGGAGCGCTGGCTGCGGCTCGAGCTGAAGGTGCTCGCCGACGTCGGCCTGATCGGCTTTCCGAACGCAGGCAAGTCGACCCTGATCTCGCGCGTCAGCGCGGCTCGGCCGAAGGTCGCCGGCTATCCGTTCACCACCCTGCAGCCGCATCTGGGCATGGTGGAGAGCGGCGGCGCGCGCTTCGTGATCGCGGACATTCCCGGACTCATTCCGGGCGCGCACCGCGGCGCCGGCCTCGGGCACCGCTTCCTGCGCCACGTCGAGCGCACGCGCTTGCTGGTGCACCTGCTCGACCCCGAGCCGTGTCTCGCCGGCGGTGACTCGTCGCGCAGCCCCGAGCTCGACTACGACGCGCTGCGCGCGGAGCTCGCCGCGTACTCCGAGGATCTCGCGAAGCGCACCGAGATCGTGTGCATCGCGAAGGCGGATCTCGTTTCGGATCCGGCGGAGCGCGCGCTGCTCGCGGAGGGGCTGGCGCGCCGCGGCCTGGCGCCGCGCTGGATCTCAGCGGCGACCGGCGAGGGCGTCGAGTCACTGCTTCAGGCGCTCGCGCGCGAGGTGGGCCGGAGGTGAAACGCGCGGAGCTCGCGCGCGCGCGGCGCGTCGTCGTAAAGCTCGGCACGTCGCTCCTGACCCCGCAGAGCGGCGGCGTGCAGACGCGCCGTTTCACCGCGGTCGCGAAGCAGGTCGCCGAGCAGATGCGCGCGGGCCGCGAGATCGTCGTGGTCGCTTCGGGCGCGGTCGGGCTCGGCACGCGGCGGCTCGGCCTCGCGAAGCGACCGAGCTCGATCCCGGGCAAGCAAGCCGCCGCGGCGGTCGGGCAGATCGATCTGTGCCGCCGCTTCGAGCGCGCGTTCGCGCGCGAGAAGCTGCTCGTGGGACAGATCCTGCTCGACCACGCGGGCTTCGTGGATCGCGAGCGCTTTCTGAACGCGCGCCGCACGCTCTCGCAGCTCCTCGCGGATCGGGTCGTGCCGCTGATCAACGAGAACGACTCGGTCGCGACCGAGGAGCTGCGCTTCGGCGACAACGACCAGCTCGCCGCGCAGGTCGTGAACACCTGCGGCGCGGATCTCCTGATCCTGCTCACCGACGTCGACGGCTTGCGCGACGGCGATCCCCGCGCGGGTCGCGCGACGCGCATCGCGGAGCTGCAGGAAGTGACTGCTCGCGTCCTCGAGGTCGCCGGCGGCGAGGGCACGGCGTGGAGCTCCGGAGGCATGCGTTCGAAGCTCCTGGCCGCGCGCGCCGCGGGCCGCTTCGGCGTGCCGACGGTGATCGCGGACGGGCGACGCAAAGATGTGTTGCGCCGCATCCTCGAGGGCGACGACCTGGGCACGCTCGTGGCCCCGGCCGAGGACCAGCTCTCCTCGCGCAAACACTGGATCGCCTTCACCTTGAAGCCACGCGGCGCCCTCCAGCTCGATCCGGGCGCGGTGCGCGCGCTGCGCGAACGGCGCGCGAGTCTCCTGCCCGCGGGGGTCACCGAGGTGCAGGGCCGCTTCGGCGTCGGCGACCTCGTCGCCTGCGTCACCTCCGACGGCGACGAGATCGCGCGCGGTCTGGTCTCGTACGACGCGCGCGAGATCGCGCGCATCAAGCGCAAGAAGACCTCGGAGATCCTCGAAGTGCTCGGCTACTCGAACGGCGACGAAGTGATTCACCGCGACAACCTGATCGTGTTCTGAGTCGCGCGTGCGCGGAGCTCCCCACTTCCTCGGCGCCGCCCTCCTCGCCGCCAGCTGCGCGACGCCGCCGGCCCCGCCGCCGGACACTCACTTCACGGACTACGCGCCGATTCCCCCGGGCCAGTCGCGCCTCTACGTGTACCGGCCCGAGACCTCGATCAAGACGCCGCGCGCCGGTGCGCCCATGGAGCTCGATGCGCGCCCGCTCGCCGTGCTCGAACGCGACGCGTACGCCTCCGTCGCGCTCCCCCCGGGCGCTCACCGACTCGGGACGAGCACCGCCCCTGGGCTCGGATACAGCCCGCGCCTGCCCGCGCGAACCGTCGAGCTGCACGCCGATCGCGCGACTTACTGCCGCGTCTTCCCGATCCCCGAAGGCCTCGTGTTCACCTGGGATCTCCGCTGCAGCGAAGACGCAGAATCGCACGCCGCGCTGCGCGCCTGCTCCGCGGCCCCGCTCGACCGCGCCGGCGATTGGCTGAAGTGATGCCGCGCACCCAGGCGCACGAAGCCAATCAGACACCCTTCGCCCGGGCCCCTGGAATGCCGCTAAGATAGGTGGGCAAGATGATCCAGGCCGAGCTGGTCGCCGATCTGGTGCGCCGTGGCCGGGCCGCTTCCGAGCGGCTGGGGGAGCTGCGCACGGACGTCAAGGACGCAGCGCTGCGCCAGGGCGCGGATGCGCTCGAGGACGCCTGGCAGGCGATCCTGGCCGAGAACGCCGTGGACCTCGCGGCTGGGCGCGAGAATGCCCTGGCGGCGCCGCTGCTCGAGCGCCTGACGCTCGATCGCGAGCGGGTCGCGGCGATGGCGACTGGCCTGCGCGAGGTGGCCGCGCTGCCGGATCCGGTGGGCGAGATCACGCGCATGTGGAACCGGCCAAACGGCCTGCAGGTCGGGCGCATGCGCATCCCGCTCGGGGTGATCCTGGTGATCTACGAGTCGCGGCCGAACGTGACCGCCGACGTCGCGGCGCTGTGTCTGAAGAGCGGCAACGCCGCAATCCTGCGCGGGGGGTCCGAGGCGATCCACTCCAACCGCGCGATCGCGGCCGTGCTGCGCGAGGCGTTTGCGAGCGCCGGCGTGCCGGAAGACGCCCTCGTGCTCGTGCCGCGTACGGAACGCGAGATCGTCGATGCGCTGCTGCTGCGGGACGACGCGATCGATCTGGTCATCCCGCGCGGCGGCGAGGCGCTGATCCGCCGGGTCGCGGAGAAGTCACGAATTCCCGTGATCAAACACTACAAGGGTGTGTGCCACGTGTATCTCGACGAGTTCGCGGAGCCGAAGATGGCCAGCGACATCGCCGTGAACTCGAAGGTGCAGCGCGTCTCGGTGTGCAACGCCGCCGAGACGCTGCTGGTGCACGCGGCGCTGGCGGAGACGATCCTGCCCGACGTGCTCGGCGCGCTAGCGGCGCACGGGGTCGAGCTGCACGCGTGCCCGCGCACGCGCGCGCACTTCCCCTCGGCGTTGCCGGCGAGCGAGGAGGACTTCCACACGGAGTGGCTC
>DATFUE010000157.1:0-3225 GCA_035261165.1 Myxococcota bacterium | reverse complement strand
GCGCTGGTCATCATCGACGCGGCGTTCACCGTGGTGTTCTATGCCTGGAACATCTGACCCACACCTCAAAGTGTCGGGGGTCGCGCTCGGCTTCGACGGCGTCGTGCTGCTGGAGAACATCGATTTCCAGGTCGAGCGCGGCGAGATCTTCGCGATCCTCGGCGGCAGCGGGAGCGGGAAGACGACCTTGCTGCGGCACATGATCGGCCTCGACGAGCCGATGCGCGGCGAGATCCTCGTCGACGGCGCCCCGCCGCAGCTCGGCTCGCGTGCGCCCGACTGCGGGGTGCTGTTCCAGTCGGGCGCGCTGTTCGGCTCGATGACCTTGGGCGAGAACGTGGCGCTGCCGCTGGCGACCTGGACGAACCTCCCGCGGCACGCGATCGACGCCGTGGTGCGCAGCAAGCTGCGCCTGGTCGGGCTCGGCGGCTTCGAGAACCACATGCCGGCGGAGCTGTCGGGCGGCATGAAGAAGCGCGCCGGGATCGCGCGCGCGCTCGCGCTCGAGCCCGAGCTCGTCTATCTCGACGAGCCGAGCGCCGGTCTCGATCCCATCACCTCCGCGGAGCTCGACGAGCTGTTGCTCACCCTGAACCGCGGCCTCGGCACGACGCTCGTGCTCGTGACTCACGAGCTCGCGAGCATCTTCGCGATCGCGTCGCGCTGCATCATGCTCGACCGCGACGCGAAGGGGCCGATCGCCCTGGGCAAGCCGGCCGACCTGCGCGACCACAGCAAGGATCCCCGCGTCGTGGCGTTCTTCAACCGCAAACCCGCGGTCTACGAGGCAGTCGCATGAGTTCGACGAACTACTACAAGTTGGGTGCCTTCGTCCTGGGCGGGCTCGTGCTCGCGCTCGCGGCGCTGGTCTGGCTCGGCGCGACCGACTGGAACCGCACGACGCGCCGCTGTGTGACTTACTTCGACGAGTCCGTCCAAGGGCTCGAGGTCGGCTCGGCGATCAAGTTCCGCGGCGTCTCGGTAGGCACGGTCTCGGAGATCTCGGTCGCGTCGGACCTGCGCCACGTGCGAGTCACGAGCCTGGTCTACGAGGACGTGCTGCGCCGGCTCGGCCTCTCCGAGGCCAACACCGGTCTGAAGCAAGCCGGGGTCGGTGATCGCGTGCTGCGCATCCAGCTCTCCTCGTCCGGAATCACGGGCGTGAAGTTCCTCTCGATCGACTTCTTCGACGCGCGCCGCTTTCCGGAGGAGAAGCTGCCGTTCGATCCCGGCCCCGATTATCTGCCCTCGACGCCGTCGACCCTGAAGAGCATCGAAGAGGCCGCGGTGGAGGTAGGCATGCAGCTCCCCATGTTGACGATGCGCGCGAGTGACACGCTGCTGCGCCTGGCGAACTCGGTCGAGGACGTGCAGAAGACGCTGTCGCCGCTGCTGGCGCGCGACGGCGCGGTGGTGCGCGTGCTCGACCAGTACGAGCGCACCGGTGCGCAGCTCGAGCGCGCCGCGCTCGCGCTCGAGCAGGAGGTCCGCGCCGCAAAGCTCTCGACCACCACCTCCGCGGTGCGCGACGCCTCCGCCGCGGTGGTCGGCTTCGCCGCGGACATGAGCATCGCCGCCGACGACGCGCGCGAGAGCATGGCCGTGCTCCAGGACACGCTCGACTCGGTGCGCGCGCTCTCCGACTATCTCGAGCGCGACCCCGCGGCGCTGGTGCGCGGGCGGTCTCCGAGCAATGGAAGGGGTCCGCGTCCTTGAGACTCGGCGCCCGCCGACTCGCGACCTGGCTGGCCGTCACGGCGCTGTGGGCGGCGGGCTGCATCGTCGCGCAGCCTCCTGCCGAGCCGCGCTACTTCACGCCGGGCCCCGGGTTGGCGGCCGATCCCGACCCGCCGCGCTCCGCGGATGCTCCAATCTTGCGCGTGCGCCGCGTGCGCGCCGCGCCCTATCTGCGCGATCGCATGGTCTGGCGGCGCGGTGTCGAGATCGGCTTCTACGACCTGTGGCGCTGGACCGAGACACCGGCGCGCTTCGCGCAGAGCTGGCTGGACGACGAGCTGTACGAGCGGCGCGGCTTTCGCCGTTCGACCTCGCCGCTCGCGCCGACGCTCGACGCCAACCTCGAGGAGTTCGACGAGCTGCTCACTCCGGCGCACGAGGCGGCGGTGGCGCTCGGCGTCGTCCTCACCGATCCGAAGCTCGGCACCCTCCTGGACCGCACGATCGAGGTGCGCCGGCCGATCGCCAGCGACGACCCCAAGGCCGTCGCCGACGCGCTCGGCAATGCCCTGGCGGCGGCCGCGCAGCAGGTCGGCGATGCGGTCGCGGCCGCCTTGGAGGCGAGACCTCTCTGAGCCTTTAGTTGTGTTCCGGAGATTGGGCCGAGCGGAATTGAAGCGCCGCGCCGTCCGTCAAGCAGCAAGGCGTTAGGCGGCGTACTTGAGCCTGTGCTCGGCGCCGTTTGCGATCCGGCGGGTGGGAAGCGACCGCCGGTAGTAGTCGACCCAGCGCGCCGGCACCGAGACACAGCTCGGAAACACGCGTGCGCGCAGTACGTCCTCGACCCTGAGCCGGTGCGGCAGCAGCCCGAGTCGCTGCGCCGGCGAAGCATCTCGCTTGCGCTCCGACAGCGACTTCATCGTGTTGCGCCACACCAGAAACACGAACAGCCGATACGCCGCACACGCGCGGCGCTTCGAGAATGCGATCGTCTCGCGCTTGTGATTCGCTTGCGAGTGCCGGATCAGCAGGTCGACGAGATTTATCGGGAACAGCGGGTTCTCCGGCGTGCGCGCGATTCGCGAGGGCGTCGTCTCGTGGCGCAGCGCGCGTCCCAAGCGTCGAACTCGTGCCAGGGCGCGGGGATATGCGGGGTGCTGATCCGAGCGGATCGTCGCGTGGGCGCCCTTGGGGACGACGATCTCGAGCAGCGCCGCCATCTCGCGCTCGATCGAGCGCGGATCCGGCCGGCCGAACCTTGCCTCGAGCTCCTGGCGGCGCCGGCGCTGTCGCTCCGTCATCCGCCCCTTCCGCCGCAGCTCCGAGTCGGTGAAGCCATAGATGAAGTGCGAGTCCGTGCCGATCGCCGCGTGGAAGTGCACCGGCGTGAACTGACTGAACTCGAAGGACTCGAAGCCGTCGATCGCGAGTGACTCGGCGGGCGGGCCCTTCGGCCGGAGCTGCTCATGGAAGAGCAGACAGTGTCGCCCCAGCCGATCCGTCTGACGCATGATCGTCGTCGGGGACGCCCCGACGTCCCGGGCAATC